>CALGOD010000836.1 GCA_937957845.1 uncultured Nocardiopsis sp. | reverse complement strand
CGCCCGCGGGGCCGGACCACGCGTGCTCTCCTCTCCTCCGAGCAGTGGAGGAGGAGCCGAGGAACACGGAAAAGGTCATGGATGTGGCATGGATCACAAAAGAGGGGGGCGCTCCCACGTGGGAAACGGCTCCCGACGGTGTCCGGCTCGGGAGAGAGTCGTCCGGCGGGGCGACCCGCTTCCCACGGACCTCCTCACGGCGCTGGTGAGACCCGCCTCGCGCACCGGCGCACGGGCGGAGCCGACCGCCATCGCGGAAGGTCGGCGGTGCCGCACCGCCCCACAGGGCGGGAACGTGGCGAGGAGGAGGGAATAGGTACTGGTCCCGACATCGTTATGCGTCTGGCAAACTGGTAAGGAGGGTTGGCCCGACCCCACTTCGAGGGGCCCGCCATCCCGTTACCTGGATCGCCGCGGCACCGGTTCGCGCATGACCCACGACGCTCACCCCGTTTCCGGGTGGTGCGGCCTGTCGTGCGTCCGGCGGTCGCGCCCCTGACGAGGAGACACACATGAAGGCCGACATCCACCCCGAATACGTCGCGACTGAGGTGACCTGCACCTGCGGTGCCAACTTCATCACCCGTAGCACGGTCGCCGAGGGCAAGATCCGTGCCGAGGTGTGCTCCGCTTGCCACCCCTTCTACACCGGCAAGCAGAAGATCCTCGACACCGGTGGCCGCGTCGCCCGCTTCGAGAAGCGCTTCGGCAAGCGCAAGTAGCGCCGCTCGCCGTTCCGCGGTGCCGGCTCGCCCGGTGCCGCGGAGGCAGGTCGTCCCCGCAGGGGGAAGTACGGGCGAGGCGGACACGACAGGATGGGGACGGGCGAAAGTGAAGCTGGACGACCTTCTGGGGGAGTACTACGAGCTGGAACAGCGGCTCGCCGACCCCGAGGTGCACGCCGACCAGGGCCGAGCACGTGCGCTGGGCAGGCGTTACGCGGAGCTCACCCCCATCATCGAGACCTACCGTGAACTCAAAGAGGTCGAGAACGACATCGGAGCCGCGCGGGAGCTCGCCGCCGAGGACTCCTCCTTCGCCGAGGAGGCCGACCGCCTGACGAAGGAGGCGGAGGCCCTCACCGAGCGTCTGCGCGTCCTGCTCGTCCCACGCGACCCCGCCGACGACAAGAACCTCATCATGGAGGTCAAGGCGGGCGAGGGGGGCGAGGAGTCGGCGCTGTTCGCCGGGGACCTGGTCCGCATGTATCTGCGCTACGCCGAGAGGCAGGGCTGGAAGACCGAGGTCATCGACGCCACCCACTCCGACCTGGGCGGGTACAAGGACATCACGATCGCCTTCAAGAACAGGGGCGCACCCGAGCCCGGCGCGGGCGTGTGGCCCATGCTCAAGTTCGAGGGCGGAGTGCACCGGGTCCAGCGGGTCCCGGTCACCGAGTCCCAGGGGCGTATCCACACCTCCGCCGCCGGCGTGCTGGTCGTCCCCGAGGCCGAGGAGATCGAGGTCGACATCCAGGAGAAGGACCTGAGGGTGGACGTCTACCGTTCGTCGGGGCCCGGTGGGCAGAGCGTCAACACCACCGACTCGGCGGTGCGCATCACCCACCTGCCGACCGGCATCGTCGCCTCCTGCCAGAACGAGAAGAGTCAGCTCCAGAACAAGGAGCAGGCCCTGCGGATCCTGCGCGCACGTCTCTACGCCGAGGCCCAGGCCAGCGCCGACGCCGAGGCCGCGGCCGAGCGCAAGAGCCAGG
>CALGOD010000835.1 GCA_937957845.1 uncultured Nocardiopsis sp. | reverse complement strand
GGTGTGCTGACCAGGATGGTCGACGGGGAGATCGTGTGCACGGCGGACAGGGAGAGCTTCGGGCCGGGAGACCACCTCTGGCACATGGGCGGATGCGTGCCCGGAACCCTCCTGGGGGACAGCGGGTACGGGTGGGAGGAGGTCGAGTTCCACCCTTCCCGGCTCATCAGATTCGTCGAGGTGGAGTAGAGGTCGCCCGTACCGAGATAGCGACCGAAACCGGTACCGGTGTGACGGGAGAGGCGCAACCTACGGGCTGGGCGGGACCGTACGTCGGGGCGGTGTGCCGGGGCACCCCGGACATGGCTGTGGCCCGCGTCCCCCAACGCGGGCCACAGCGGGCGCGGCCAGTGTGCACTGAGTGCGGTCCGGCCGCTGGGAGGGCGGATGCAGCGTCTGAATACGCGACGGAAACCCCCATTACCGTCGCGAGCGCGTACATCCGCGCATGGATTGTGGTGAAGGTCCTCCGGAGCCCCGGTCAAGGGAGTGGGTCGTCGGGTTCGGGGTCGGGGCGCTTCATCCGGGACAACGCTTCGTGTATCTGAGGTGTTCCCACTGGCCGAACCGATTTTCGGATCGTCCGGTAAAAAGCGGGTGCGGATCGTGTCCGCTCCTCCTAAGCTCCTGACCACGTCCTACCCAAGGAGGTGGCCCCCATGCCCGAGATCCTCACCCTGTGGCGCCCCACCGGGCCCGCTGAGCTGGCGCTGGTCAGGGCCTCCGACTGGCGGGAGTGGCCGCCGCGCCTGCCCGAACAGCCCATCTTCTATCCCGTCCTCAACGAGGACTACGCCACGCGCATCGCCCGTGAGTGGAACCTGCCCCGCGACGGTGAGGGGCATGTCACACGGTTCGGCGTCGACGCCGGTTTCGCCTCGCGTTATCCCGTCCGGCAGGCGGGTGGGAGCACGATCCTGGAGCTGTGGGTGCCGGCCGAGGAGCTGGGCGAGTTCAACGCCCACCTGTGCGGGCCGATCGAGCTGGTGCGCTCCTTCCTTCCCGGGCACCCCGAGGGGGTCGTCCCGGCCTGAGTGAGCGGGGTCGAGGCCGGGTTCGGGGGCGCGACGCCCCCGGGTCGTTCACATCTGTGGTCCGGACCTGCGGAGCAGGTCCGGATCGACCTCGGCCAGAACCGCCATGACCTCGCCGAGGGCGTCGGCGAGCAGCACGGGTTCGCGGTCGGGGCGCTCCCGGTCCTGAGGGGGAAGGCGCCGTCGGGGTTCGAGGGTGAGGGACATGAGGTCGCGGGCGCGTGGGTCGGGGTGCGCGCCCTCCTCCTTCACGTGTGTTCGCATGCTCGGCCGGACGGTCCCGGTGACGCCCGGTGATCGGCAGCACGCCGGTTTTTCCAGCAATACCAGGCGCGGGTGACATTCGGCGGACACGGAGAGTGCCTGTGGATGAACTCCGCCTCTTCGGGCGTCACAGGAAGGGAGGGGAATACCGGTGTCGCCGGAGGCGTTCCAGGTGGTAGTTTATTGGGAAACTACTTCTGTGGAAGCAAATTAGGGGAGTGGGCCATGCAGTTCGGAATCTTCTCGGTGAGTGACGTGACCACCGACCCCACGACCGGCCGGACACCGACCGAGGCCGAGCGCATCAAGGCGATGGTCGCCATCGCGCTCAAGGCCGAGGAGGTGGGACTGGACGTCTTCGCCACCGGCGAGCACCACAACCCGCCACCACGCTGATCACCACCAACGACCCGGTGAAGATCGCCGAGGACTTCGCCGTCCTGCAGCACCTGGCCGACGGCCGGGTGGACCTGATGATGGGCCGTGGCAACACCGGTCCCGTCTACCCCTGGTTCGGACAGGACATCCGTCAGGGCATCCCGCTGGCGTTGGAGAACTACAACCTGCTGCACCGACTCTGGCGCGAGGACGTGGTCGACTGGGAGGGCAGGTTCCGCACCCCGCTGCAGGGGTTCACCGCCACACCGCGACCTCTGGACGGCGTGCCGCCCTTCGTCTGGCACGGCTCCATCCGCAGCCCCGAGATCGCCGAACAGGCCGCCTACTACGGTGACGGGTTCTTCCACAACAACATCTTCTGGCCCGCGA
>CALGOD010000834.1 GCA_937957845.1 uncultured Nocardiopsis sp. | reverse complement strand
CCGGCTTCGGGATCCAGGGGACCGACAGGACACAAAAGCACCCGAGTGACGAAAAACCGGGATGAGATGAGAACGTTCCTGCTGTACAGTCCCGATCAGCACCTCCCGGTGCGCAGGACACGGTCACCTCTTTCGTCGAGAACCCCCACCATGTCCGCCCTGATCTCGGGAGGACACCACTTCAGGGGATGCGCCCGGTGCGCAGGTGACGGTTACTTCGCCTCAGGAGCGGGTGGTTGCGGGTTCGAGTCCCGCCGTCGGCCGAAAGGCCGATGTAGCTCAATCGGCAGAGCGCCTACGTTCCGTCTCCGACTTGATCTCGGGCGCATCTCCTGAAGTGAGGTCTCCTCCCGGTGCGGAAGGAACCCTCACTCATGGCGAAGTTCAACCGACCCGGCACCCGCCCCGCCGTCCACTCACCCGTCACCAGCGGCCAGACCTCCTCCGGTCGTACTTTCGAGGGTGGTGCCGGGTACGCGCGCGAGACCAAGTCGGAGCTGTGGCTGCTCGCCGTCCACAACATGGTCGGCGAGAACACCTTCTACGAGACCGCCGGGCAGCGCGACGACCGCTTCACCCGGCTCGTCCACACCGTCGCCGTGCAGGACCCGGACTGGTTCGGGCCTTTCGTGCGGTGGCTGCGCCACGACGCGAACATGCGCTCCGTCTCCTTGGTCGCCGCCCTCGAAGGCGCCAAGGCCCGCCTGGACGCCGGAGCCCATGGCCACTCCCGCCAGTGGATCGACGCCGCCCTGGCCCGTGCCGACGAACCGGGGGAGGCTCTGGCGTACTGGACCAGCCGGTACGGGCGTCGTGTCCCCAAGCCCGTCAAGCGCGGCATCGCCGACGCCGTCCAGCGGCTGTACACCCCCCGGGCCGTGCTCAGGTACGACACCGCCTCGGCCGGGTTCCGCTTCTCCGATGTGCTCAACCTCGTGCACGCCGCTCCCGCCAAGGACAGGCCCTGGCAGGGAGCGTTGTTCGAGCACGTCCACGAACGTCGCCACGACCGCGGCACCCGGCCCGACCCCGAACGGCTGCCGATGCCGGCCGCCAACGCCGAACTGCTGGAAGCCGCCGCGGCCGACCCGGGGCTGCTACTGGTCCCCGGCCGGCTCGAAAAGGCCGGTATCACGTGGGAGACGGCGCTGTCCCTGGCCGGCGACAGGGTGGACAAGGCCACGCTGTGGGAGGCGCTCATCCCTTCCATGGGGTACATGGCGCTGCTCAGGAACCTGCGTAATTTCGATGAGGCGGGGGTGGCGGACGAGGTCGCCGAACAGGTCGCGGCGCGCCTGGCCGACCCCGGGCAGGTGGCCCGCTCTCGGCAGCTGCCGATGCGGTTCCTGTCCGCTCACCGGGCCGCCCCCTCGCTGCGGTGGGGGTACCCGTTGGAGAAGGCGCTCACCGCGTCCCTGGACAACATTCCCGAACTGCCGGGACGGACCCTGATCCTGGTCGACACCTCAGGGTCCATGAACGCGGCGTTCTCCAAGGACGGGACCTTGATGCGGTGGGACGCGGCCGCGCTGTTCGGGATCGCGCTGGGCCAGAGGTGCCAGAGCGCGGACGTGGTGTCGTTCTCCTCCAACCGCCGATCCTGGGCGGACCCGCCCGGGGCTCTCACCAAGGCGTTCCCCCTCAAGTCCGGGGAGTCGGTGTTGCGGGCCGTGGAGCGGTGGGGGACCGGTGGATGGTTCCTCGGAGGGGGGACCGACACCGCACCCGCCTTGAGCAAGGAGTTCCGCGGCCATGACCGGGTCGTGCTCATCACCGACGAGCAGGCCTCCGACCGGGGGGACGTGGACACGGCGGTTCCGGCGGCCACACCGATGTACACGTGGAACCTGGCCGGGTACAAACGCGGCCACGCCCCGTCCGGGCGGAGCGACCGGCACACCTTCGGAGGGCTCACCGACGCGGCGTTCCGGATGATCCCGTTGCTGGAAGCCGGTCGGGACGCGACCTGGCCCTGGGAGTGATCCGGGCTCGGAGAAGGCCCCGCCCAGAACATCTGGGCGGGGCCTTCTGCCCACCACCTCCTGACCGGAGGGCCGCCCCTGGAC
>CALGOD010000833.1 GCA_937957845.1 uncultured Nocardiopsis sp. | reverse complement strand
CGCCCTCCACCATGGCCTCCACGACCCTGATCGAGGACTCCACGTCCGGGAAGCCGGCCGGCAGGTAGCCGATGAGCGCGGCACGTCCCTCCTCGCGGGCGACGGCCAACCTGGTCTGCAGTGCGGTGGTGGTCACGACTGTCCCTCCGGGTCCACGAGGCCGAAGTAGGTGGCCGCGGTGTCAACGTCCTTGTCGCCACGCCCGGAGAGGTTCACCAGGATGACGGCTTCCGGGCCCAGACGCTCGCCGAGCCTGCGCGCGCCCGCCAGGGCGTGCGCGCTCTCGATCGCCGGGATGATGCCCTCGGTACGGCACAGAAGCCGGAAGGCCTCCATGGCCTCGGCGTCGGTGACCGGTTCGTAGGTGGCGCGGCCGGTCTCGGCCAGGTAGGCGTGCTCGGGTCCCACGGCCGGGTAGTCGAGTCCTGCCGAGATCGAGTGGCTGGGCAGGGTCTGCCCGTACTCGTCCTGGAGGACGAAGGTGCGCGCGCCGTGGAAGACGCCGGGGCTTCCGGCGGTGATGGAGGCCGCGGTGCGGGTGGTCTCGGCGCCCTCTCCCCCGGCCTCGAAGCCGTACAGGGCCACCTCGTGGTCGGGGATGAAGGCGGCGAAGACGGCCATGGCGTTGGAGCCTCCGCCCACACAGGCGGCCACCGCGTCGGGGAGCCCTCCGGTGCGCTCCAGCACCTGTTCGCGGGCCTCCTGTCCGACGACGAAGTGCAGGTCGCGCACCAGCTTGGGGAAGGGGTGCGGGCCGGCGACCGTACCGAACAGGTAGTGGGTGCGGTCGACGTTGGCCACCCAGTCCCGGAACGCCTCGTTGATGGCGTCCTTGAGGGTGCGGCTGCCGATGGTGACGGGGACGACCTCGGCACCGAGCATGCGCATGCGGGCGACGTTGAGCGCCTGGCGTCGGGTGTCCTCCTCGCCCATGTAGATCACGCACTCCAGGCCGAGCAGGGCACAGGCCGTGGCGGTGGCCACGCCGTGCTGTCCGGCGCCGGTCTCGGCGATGACGCGGGTCTTGCCCATGCGTTTGGTGAGAAGGGCCTGGCCCAGCACGTTGTTGATCTTGTGCGAGCCGGTGTGGTTGAGGTCCTCGCGCTTGAGCAGGACGCGTGCGCCGCCGCAGTGCGCGGAGAAGTTACGGGCATCGCTCAGAGGACTGGGACGTCCGGTGTAGTTCTTGAGCAGTTCGGCGAGTTCGGCCTGGAATTGCTGATCCTGTCTGGCCTTGTCCCATTCCGTGGCGACCTCGTCGAGGGCGGCGACGAGTGCCTCGGGCGCGAAGCGGCCACCGAATCGGCCGTAGTGCCCGTGTGCGTCGGGCGTCGGTTGGTCCTGGCTCATGGGAAGCTCTCCTGACGAGGGCCGGCCGCGGGTCGTCCCCCGGGCCTGGCGCCGCAGGGATCCGCGCGCCGACCGGCTGCGCGCCGCCTCCTCCGGCGGCGCGTTCGGACTGTGGGTCAACGCGGCGTCGGGAACCCGCGGCTCACGCCTGCGGGCTCCCTAGAGCCATCGCCCGCCGGGGAACGCTGCCGCCCCGGTCACCGGTACCCGTGTCACTGCCGCCATACCCGCTCCTAGCTACGGTCCCGCAGGGCCGGGTGGGCTCCGGCGGTCACCAGGTCGGCGACGGCCTCGCGCGGGTTCCGACCGCGGACGAGGCTCTCACCGACGAGGACGGCACCGGCTCCGGCACCGGCGTAGGCCAGCAGGTCGTGCGGGCCCCGGATTCCGGATTCGGCGATCTTGACGATGTCGGAGGGGATGAGGGGGGCGAGCCGGGAGAAGGTGTCCCGGTCCACTTCCAGTGTCTTGAGGTTACGCGCGTTGACGCCGATGACGGTGGCCCCCGCGTCCAGGGCGCGGGAGACCTCCTCCTCGTCGTGCACCTCCACCAGGGGCATCAGGCCCAGGGAGCGGGCGCGCTCGACCAGGGAGACCAGGGCCTCCTGGGGCAGGGCGGCGACGATGAGCAGCGCGGCGGAGGCACCGAAGACGCGGGCCTCCCACAGCTGGTAGGAGCTGACGATGAAGTCCTTGCGCAGCAGTGGGGTGTCGACGGCCTGACGGACGGCCTGCAGGTCGGCGAGGCTTCCGTTGAAGCGACGCTGTTCCGTGAGGACGCTGATCAGGGTGGCGCCGCCCGCCTCGTAGTCGCGGGCCAGCGCCGCGGGGTCGGTGATGGAGGCGAGGGGCCCCTTGGAGGGGCTGGCGCGCTTGACCTCGGCGATGACGTGCACCCCCGGGCGCCGCAGGGCGGCTTCGGCGTCCTGCGGGGTGGGCACCGACCCGGCCTGTTCCTTGAGGCGGTCCAGGGGAAGGGCCTCCTGCCGCTGCGCCAGGTCGGCGCGCACTCCGTCGAGGATCTCGTCGAGCACGCTCACCAGTTCCTGCTCCCTCGTGAAAGTGGCCGGTCACGGTGGTGGCCGCGTGAGCGGGCCTACAGCTGTGGGGCGGGACCGGACACCGCCGCAGCACCGTGTTGTCGCATCATCGTATCCACCTGTCGGCTCTGAGGTGTCGCCGCCCCACCCCCCTCCGTGTTTTCTCTTCGAGGAAGGGCAGGGCCGACACCCTGGAGGACCTCACATCTCCGTCATGATGGCGGCACCGACACCGAAGATGAGGAGAAGGACGTAGAGCACGACGGGGACGAACAGGACCACGCCGATGATGCCCAGGATCCTGGCGGTGTTCGCCGCGGAATGGGCTCCCATGTAGTCACCGACGGACCACTTGCCGTTGACCTGGATGGCGAAGACCAGACCGATGATGCCGATCAGCGGGATGCAGCTGAGGATGCCCAGGATGTTGTGCACCAGATAGTTCTTGGGCGCCTCACCTGGTGGCGGGGGCGGCGCTCCGTGGCCGTAGCCGTATCCGTAGCCGCCGGGAGGACCGTAACCACCGGGACCGTAGCCGCCCGAAGGGTCGTGACCGCCGGGAGGACCGTAGCCGCCGGAAGGGTCGTGACCGCCGGGGGGCGGAGGGACGTGGCTCATGTGCGCACTCTCCGAGATCTGTCATGGCGTGTCCGCCACGAGAAGGGAACGCGTCCGCAGGTCCCGGGCTCGGGGTTCTGCGTGTTCGCGTGGGACTACCACCCGGGGAACAACGGGGTCCCGGGGGCGAGGAAGGAGAACCAGGGCAGGTTGCGTAGGACCCAGTGCCCGGTGATGACGATGAGCATCCCCCACAGGAACCATCCGGGCGTGAGCCTGGGAGGACTCTTGGGCGGCCGGAGGCAGTGGTGGAGCCAGCGCACGTACGTCCAGGCCACGTAGGGGGCCAACAGCCACAGCAGCGGGTTCATGCTGAGGGAGCCGAGGACGTCACCGTGGGTGAGCAGCGCGATCGCGCGCATGCTGCCGCAGCCGGGGCAGAAGGTACCGGTGAGCAACAGCCAGGGGCAGGTGGGGTAGTTGCCGGGCTCGTTGGGGTCCACGACATGGAGGAGGGCGGCGCCGGCCAGCCCGAGGAGTTCGGTGGAGAAATCCGGGCCGCCG
>CALGOD010000832.1 GCA_937957845.1 uncultured Nocardiopsis sp. | reverse complement strand
CGCGGTTCGCGTTCTTGAAGCGGTTCGCATGGTTGAGGAAAGCCCGAAGGCGCGCGACGCACAGGCACTGGATCGTGCGTTCCACGGTGCTGTGCACCGTACTCGCCGCCTTCCTCGCCCTGGTCTGGCCGGGCCCTCTTCTGGACGAACTCCGAGGTTCGGACGCCGCGTGCGCCCCGCCCGGCGAACTCGTCGTGCTCACCACGCCCGACCAGTTCGAGGCCGTCCAACGCTCCGCCGTCGACTTCTCCGCACACCGGGGCAGGGAGGAGGACGGTTGCGTTCCGGTCCGTGTCAGCGTCACCACGGCCGGAGGCACCGAACGCACGCGCGAACTGCTGGGCTCGGGATGGGAGGACCTGCGGGAGGGGCCACGACCCCACGTCTGGCTGCCCGACTCCACGGCCGACATCGCACTGTTACCCGAAGACGCGGAGAACACGCCCGGCCTGACCGTGACGGGTTCCACCAGGATCACCCCACTGGTACTGGGGCTCCCCGCCTCGGCCGCCGACATCCCCGCCTGCGCGGGCACCGACCCGGAGGGCGCGCGTTCGAACCTGGCCGAGTGCGCGACGGCCGCCGCCGAGGCCGGGATCTTCCTCGCCCGCCCCTCACCGGAGGCGTCGACCTCGGCACTGCTCCAGACCGACGCCCTGTACTCGGCCTACGGAGGCCCGGAGAACGCCGAGGCGATCCAACTGGCGGAGAGCAGGGTGACGTCGGCCGGGCTCGACGCCGAGGGCAACCTCGGTCTGTTGTGCGCCCTGCGCAGCGGGGAGGTCTCCCCCTCGGCCGTGGGGGTGTTCGGCACCGAGTACGCGATCCACACCTACAACGCGGGAGGGGCTCTGGGTCCGGGATGCGGCCAGCGGTCGGAGAAACCCGAGGAGCCCCTGGTACCGGTCTACTTCGCCGACGCGCCCGACCTGGACCACCCGTTCGTCCGTCTGCACTGGGGAGGGGACGACGGAACGGGACGTGCGGTGGGGGAGTTCGAACGGTGGATGACCCAGAACCGGGACATGGGATCGGACGCCTTCGAGGGCTACCGCGCCGTGGACGGCCTCGCCCTCGGTGAGGACGACGTACTGGCACACCCTGAGGCGGTGCCCGCGCCCGCGGAGTTCGAGTCAGGGGAGTGGCGGGAGCGACTGGAGGAGACCTTGCACAAGCAGGAGCGATCCCGAACCCCGATCGAGGTGCTGCTCGCCGTCGACCGGTCGGACTCCATGACCGGCCCCGGTACCGGAGGCACACGGTTGGAGACCGCACAGGAGTTGGCGCGAAGCGCCATCGGCCTCCTGGGCGAGCAGGACACCGTGGGGATCTGGGCCTTTCCGAAGGACGGTTCGGGCGACGACGTCACCGAACAGGAACACCTGTTGCCCCCCGAGCCCGCCATGGACCCGGAACGGGAGGCGTCGGCCGGCGCCGCGATCGCCGCGTTACGGGCGGAGTTCCCGGCCACCCCGCTCGCCGACACGATCCGCGACGGGGCCGAGGAGTTGGCCGGATGCGTCGACCGCCCCGGCCACCCCGGAGCCTGCGCGCTCATCGTGCTCACCGACGGTGTCGCTCTGCCGGAACCCCGAGGAGGCGCCGAGGCCGAGGACGTGGCCGACGCTCTGGGGGCGCTGGACGAACACGTGCAGGTGCACGTGGTGTCCGTGGGCAACGAGGGCTGCGGAGGCGATGGGCTGCTCAGCCGGATGGCGAGCGCCGGAGTCCGGTGTCACCATCCACGCGGCGACGAACTCGACCAGGTCGTCTACGGCATCGTGGCCGGACTGCGGGCGGTGTCCCGGTGAGCACTCGTCCGGCCCTACCCCACACCCTCGCATGCGCCGCGCTGCCGCTTCTGTTACTGGGCCCGACCGCGTGCACGGCACCGGATGACCAGGTGGTCCGCATCGCCCTGGCCGTGGACGTCACCGCCACGGAGGAGTCCGGTGAGGACGGGGTGTACATGCGGCTCGTCCAACGGTGGGAGGAGGCCAACGAGGGCTGGAGGGTCGACGTTCAGTGGCTGGCCCCCGA
>CALGOD010000831.1 GCA_937957845.1 uncultured Nocardiopsis sp. | reverse complement strand
GTGCCCGCCCGCATGCACGCCTTCACCCTCAGGCGTGACCGCTACGGCGAACCCCGTGACGCCTTCGCGCGGGAGATCGTCCCGGTACCCGAACTCCGGCCCGGGCACGTCCTGGTGTACACGATGGCCGCGGGCATCAACTACAACAACGTCTGGGCGGCGCTGGGCCACCCGGTCGACGTCATCGCCATGCGTGAGAAGGCCGGGGCGGACGAGGACTACCACATCGGCGGATCCGACGGCTCCGGCGTGGTCTGGGCGGTGGGGGAGGGGGTGCGCGGAGTCCAGGTCGGCGACCACGTCATCCTGTCCCCCGGACAGTGGGAGGAGGACTCCGAGGACATCCGGCTGGGTCGCGATCCCATCGCCTCACAGAGCATGCGGGTGTGGGGGTACGAGAACAACTTCGGTTCCTTCGGGCAGTTCACCCTGGTGCGTGACTTCCAGTGCCACCCCAAGCCCGAGAAGCTGCCCTGGGACGTGGCCGGCGGCTTCCTGGTGAGCGCGGCCACCTCCTACCGGCAGCTCTTCGGCTGGGAGCCCAACGTGGTCCGCCCGGGTGACCCCGTGCTGATCTGGGGAGGGGCGGGGGGACTGGGCACGTCGGCCATCCAGCTGGCCCGCCAGGTGGGCGGCAAACCGGTCGCCGTGGTCTCCACCGAGGCCAAAGCGCGACTGTGCCGCGAGCTGGGCGCGGTCGGCACGATCCTGCGTACCGAGTTCGACCACTGGGGGCGTGTCCCCGACGAGCGGGACGCCCAGGCCTACGCGGCCTGGACGCGCGGAGTGCGGGCCTTCGGCAAACGCTTCTGGGAGGAGCTGGGGGAGCGGCGCTCTCCCAGGATCGTCTTCGAGCACACCGGAGCCGACACCCTTCCCACCTCGCTCTATCTCTGCGACAACGCGGGAATGGTGGTCGTCTGCGGGGCCACCTCGGGCTTCCAGGCCGACGTGGACCTGCGTTTCCTGTGGATGCGTCTCAAGCGCCTGCAGGGCTCGCACTTCGCCTCGCCGGCGCAGTGCCGGATGGTGATCGACCTCGTCGCGGGCGGACAGCTCGATCCTTGTGTGACGAAGATCGTCGAATTCGATGAGATCGGACTGGCGCATCAGCTGATCCGCGACAACGCACAACCGCCGGGGAACATGTC
>CALGOD010000830.1 GCA_937957845.1 uncultured Nocardiopsis sp. | reverse complement strand
CTGGTGGTGGGAAGGGCGCTCCCCGTGGTGCTGGGCGAGGCCGTGCAGGCCCCCGGCACCTGGCAGGCGCTGGTACAGGTGATGGCCGAGTCCGTCCTGGCCACAGGGGCGGTGCTCACCCTGCTGGTGGGGTTCCGTCGTTGGGCCGACGTCGACAACCGCTTCACCCGATGGCTGTCCGACAACGCCTTCGCCGTGTACTTCCTGCATCCGCTGGTACTGGTGGGGACGGGCATGGCCCTGAGCGGCTGGCAGGCCACGGCGCTGGCCAAGTTCGCCGTCATGGCCGTGATCGCGGTGCCCGCCTGCTGGGCGCTGGCCGCCGCCGTGCGCGCCCTGCCCGGAGCACGCCGGATCCTGTGAGGCCTGGGTCCGCCTCCGCCGGAGGCGGACCCGCATTCCCTTTTTCTCCGGCCGCGGCCTAGGGTCAAGGCACAAGCCGAGCAGAAGGGACCATGGTGACAAGCCAGAAGGAACGTATGCTCGCCGGTGAGCTCTACCAGGCCGACGACCCCGAGTTGCAGGCCGACCTCATCCAGGCGGAGAAGCGCGCCAAGGCGTTCAACGGCGCCTCCGCCGACGACCCCAACCGCAGAGCGCTCCTGGCCGCACTGGTGGGCAACCTGGGACCGGACGCCTGGGTACGTCCGCCACTGCGGGTGGACTACGGCTACCACATCAGCATCGGGCCGCGCACGTTCGTCAACTGCGGCGCGGTGATGCTGGACGTGGCACCGATCCGTATCGGCGCCGACGTACAGATCGGCCCGAACGTGCAGCTGCTCACCCCCACCCACCCGGTCGACCCCGAGCAGCGGCTCGCCAAGTGGGAGTCGGCCGAACCGATCACGATCGGCGACAACGTGTGGCTGGGCGGCGGGGTCATCGTCTGCCCCGGGGTGAGCATCGGGGAGAACACCGTGGTGGGCGCCGGTGCGGTGGTCACCCGTGACCTTCCCGCCAACGTGGTCGCGGCCGGCAACCCGGCCCGCGTCATCCGCGAACTCTGAGCGCACCGTCGCGGACGTCGGACGATCGCGACGGCCGGCCGTGAGGAGTCCGGGCCGTCAAGGAGTAAGGGCCGTCCCCCGGTGTGGCGCCACCGGGGGACGGAGTCTTCAAGGACCGAAGGCGGTGGCGGGCTCGGGGTCACCGGAGGCGAACTGGGTCCGGTACAGCTCGGCGTAACGCCCCTCACGGGCCAGCAGTTCGGTGTGGGTGCCGCGTTCGACGATCCTGCCGTCCTCGACCACCAAGATGGCGTCCGCGGCGCGGACCGTGGACAGACGGTGGGCGATGACCAGCGCGGTGCGGCCCTTGAGCGCCTCGGCCAAGGCGGCCTGCACCGCCGCCTCGGAGGTGGAGTCCAACGCCGAGGTCGCCTCGTCCAGGATGACCACCTCAGGGGCGGCCAACAGCAGACGGGCGATGGTCAGCCGCTGGCGTTCACCCCCGGAGAAGCGGTACCCCCGCTCGCCGACCACCGTGTCCAACCCCTGGGGCAGCGAGGAGACCAACGCGTCCAGACGGGCACGGCGCAGCACGTCCCACAACTCCTCCTCCTCGGCCTCGGGTCGGGCCAGCAACAGATTGGAGCGGATGGACTCGTGGAAGAGGTGGCCGTCCTGGGTGACCATGCCCAAGGTGGCGCGCACCGAGTCGAAGGTCAGCTCACGCACGTCCACCCCTCCCAGACGCACCGCGCCGGAGTCCACGTCGTACAGGCGCGGGAGCAGTTGGGCGATGGTGGACTTGCCCGCCCCGGAGGAGCCGACCAGGGCGACCGTCTGCCCCGGTTCGACACGGAAGGAGACGCCGTGCAGCACCTGGCGGTGTTCGGCCGTGTCCAGGGTGGAGACCTCCTCCAAGGAGGCCAGCGACACCTTGTCGGCGGTGGGGTAGGCGAAGTCGACCTCGTCGAACTCCACCGACACCGGCCCCGCGGGGACCGTCGTGGCCTCCCTGCTCTCCCGCACCAAAGGGCGTAGGTCCAACACCTCGAAGACCCGACTGAAGCTGACCAGGGCGCTCATGACCTCCACACGGGCACTGGCCAGGGCCGTCAAAGGGGCGTACAGGCGGGTGAGCAACATGCCCATGGACACCACGGTGCCCGCGTCGAGCCGGCCGCTCAGGGCGTAGAAACCGCCCAACCCGTAGACCAGGGCCAGAGCCAGGGCGGAGACCAGGGTCAGCGCGACGAAGAAGACCTCCTGGACCATGGCGGTGCGCACCCCGATGTCACGGACCCTGTCCGCCCTGCGGGCGAACTCGGCCGACTCACGCTCAGGACGTCCGAAGAGCTTGACCAGGGTCGCGCCGGGGGCGGAGAAACGCTCGGTCATCTGGGTGCCCATGGCCGCGTTGTGGACGGTGCGTTCACGTTCGATCCGGGCCAGGCGGGCGCCCATGCGGCGGGCCGGCACCACGAAAAGGGGCAGGAGCACCAGGGCGAGCAGGGTGATCTGCCAGGACAGTGTGAGCATCACCGCCAGGGTCAGGAGCAGGGTGACCAGGTTGCCGACCACTCCGGAGAGCACGTCGCTGAAGGCGCGCTGGGCGCCGATGACGTCGTTGTTGAGCCGACTGACCAGGGCCCCGGTGCGAGTGCGGGTGAAGAAGGCGACCGGCATGCGTTGGACGTGGTCGTAGACGGTGGTGCGCAGGTCCAGGATGAGGCCCTCACCGATGCCGGCCGACAGCCGACGCACGACCAGCCCCAGGGCCGCCTCCAGGAGCGCCACGAGGGCGATGAGCCCGGCCAGGAACAGCACCGGTTCCAGTGCTCCGCCGCCGGTGATGGCGTTGACGACCCTTCCCGCCAGGAGCGGGGAGACCACGGTCAGGGCGGCGGTG
>CALGOD010000829.1 GCA_937957845.1 uncultured Nocardiopsis sp. | reverse complement strand
CGAGGTGCTGTTGTTGGCGCGCAGCGACCAGCCCGGGGCCGCGGGAGAGCAGGAGTCCGACCTCATCCTGGAGTGCTTCCGCGCCCAGGGCGCGGTCTATGCGGTGCGCTCCACCGACGCCGAGGAGGCCGAGGCCCTGTTCGAGGCTCGGCGTCTGGCCTACCCGGCGCTGGAGCGCCTGGGACCCCTGTTGACCGAGGACGTGTGCGTGCCCAAGGCGAAGGTCCCGTTGATGTTGGAGCGCATCGAGCAGGTCGGGGAACGCTTCTCCACGCGTATCGGCAACATCGCGCACGCCGGTGATGGCAACCTGCATCCTTTGTTCATCGTCCCGGCCGGTGACGAGGCCGCCAAGAAGCGCGCCCAGGAGGCCTTCGAGGTGATCGTGGACGAGGCGATCGCTCTGGGGGGTACGGTCACCGGGGAGCACGGTGTGGGGCTTTTGAAGATGCGCGGCGCGGCGCGGGAGATGGGCCCGCACGTGCTGGCCATGCACCGGGCGGTCAAGAACGCCTTGGACCCGGCGGGGATCTTCAACCCCGGCAAGGTCTTCTCCTTGAGCTGACCGGAGGGGCCTGTGGGGGTGTGGCCGTCTCACGGGACGGGTGCGGTGCGAACAGGACACACCGGGGTGGAGTCACGATAACGAACGGGTACGGGCGGAACCGGTGGCGGAGCGGGCGGCGTCTCAGTGCCAAGAGCCACACCGCACGAGGAGTCCCCATGGAATCCCCCACCGTCCTGGTCCTGGTGATCGTGGTCCTGGTCGTCACGGTCGTCGGTGTGATGGCCGTGAGGGGGTCGGCCGCCGAACGCCGCCGTTCCCGTGCCCTGGCCGCCTGGGCCCAGCGTGAGGGGTGGAGTTACGACCGGGAACGCCCCGAACTGGTCGACCGTTTCGAGGGCGCCCCCTTCCTGGAGCGGCGCTCCAACGCCCGGGCCCGGCATGTGTTGTGCGCCCAGCGGCGGGGCCGCCGCGTCATGGCCTATGAGTACGCCTACACCGCTCCCTGTCCCCAGCACCGCAACCGGACCGTCGTCAACGTGTACACCGTGGTCGTGGTGTCCCTGCCCCACGCCGTGCCGGAGCTGTGGGTGGAGGAGGCCTCTTCGGAGGAGGTGTCCTTCCCCTCCTCGGTGGACGTCCGCCCCTGGCGTTCGTCGCAGGCGGAGTTCGACGAGAGGTTCCGGGTGATGGCCGGGGACGAGGGCTTCGCCCGCGACGTCCTGGACGAGGCGACGCGCACGTGGTCGCTGTCCCGGGCCGGAGCCGTCCCTTTCCGTTTCACCGGTCGGTGTCTGCTCGGTTGGCAGGTCGGTGCGGTGGAGGTCGAACGGGTCCGGGTACGCGCCGATACCCTGCTCGACCTGCTGGAGCGCCTTCCCGCCGGGGCGGGCAAGGACGCCCGGGACCGCCTGGGCTGAGGCCGCGCGCACCGGGGACGGAAGCCCTTGGCGCCCCGAACGTTCGGGGCGGGCGCGCGACGTCATCGAGGGCCGCCCGAGGAAGCGGCCGAGGGGGCCCTACCCGGCGACCGGCCGACCGGAAGATGAGTGTGCGCACTCTCCGGCAGCCGACCCTGGGCGTTCCGGGCGGGTCCGGTGGAGTGTACGCGTCGGGGTGCGTGGGCGTCTTCGGTGAGGGCGCCGTTCTCGTGGGCGGCCGTGCCGGGCACGGACGAGTGGACACGGACATGGGGGCGCCTCTTCTTCGCCGGGGCCCGTTGAAGGCGAGAGCGGTGTGGGTAGGGGCGCCCACACGGGCACGAAAGAGTGCCGCGACGCCGAGATGGGGGGTAGCTGTGGCTGACACACTCAACGGCCGTCGGGTCGCGATCCTTGCGGCGGACGGGGTCGAGCAGATCGAACTCGTCAAGCCGCGGGAGGCGTTGCAGGAGGAGGGCGCCCGCATCGACCTGGTCTCGCTGGAGTCGGGGCAGATCCAGGCGATGAAGGGCGACATCAACCCGGCGGACCGCTTCACGGTGGACCGGGTGGTCTCCGAGGTGGGGGTGGACGACTACGACGCCCTGCTGGTCCCCGGCGGAACGGTCAACCCCGACAACCTGCGCCTGAACCAGGACGCGGTGGGGCTGGTGCGCGACTTCGTCGAGGCGGACAAGCCGGTGGCCGCCATCTGCCACGGGCCGTGGATCCTGGTGGAGGCCGACGTGGTGCGCGGACGCACCGTGACCTCCTACCCCAGTGTGCGCACCGACCTGCGCAACGCGGGGGCGGACGTGGTGGACGAGGAGGTCGTCACCGACCAGGGCCTGACCACCAGTCGCAGGCCGGACGACCTGCCCGCGTTCTGCGAACGCATCGTGCGGGAGTTCGCCGCGAAGTAGAGGCCCACCCGGACCTGCGGAACGGCCCCGCAGGCGCAAGGGACCCCGGATCGTTCAGATCCGGGGTCCCTCACGGTTTGGGGGTCACTCGGTCCGGGACTCGTCGGGGTGGCGGCGCAGGTGGACGATGGCCGCGACGAGACCGCCCCACACCAGGATGATGGAGACGATCATCATGAGGATCGCGCTGGTGGACATCAGCGGCCCCCTTCCTCGATCTGGTCGGTCATGTTCCGGCGGTCCTCCTCGGTCGTGGTGGCGGCCCGCTTCCAGGGGAAGAGGGAGACGATCACGCCGAAGACGATCGCGCCGATGGCCACACCCCATCCCGCGGTGAGCAGGAACTGGGTCGGGTAGTCCTCGTAGTTCTGCGCCAGCTCCGTGCGCAGGCTGTCCCACATCATGAAGCCCAGCAGGAGCGGAGTGATGACCCCCAGGGCGACCCTCCACCACAGGCCCAACGGGATGGAGGAGAACGTGGTGGCGTGCCTGTCGAACATCGGCAGTCTGCGCAGGATCCACCCGAACACGATCAGCATCACCAGGGCCGCCAGGGCGATGCCGTACTGGTTGATGAAGTGGTCGAACACGTCCAGGTAGTACAGCCCCTCCGGTGTGGGGAAGAGCAGGATCGACACCAGTGCGGTGGTCCCGCCCACCAGCAGCACGGTCGGGATGCGGCCCAGGCCGGTGCGGTCGCGCACGGCGGAGATGATGACCTCCACGATGCTGAGCAGCGAGGTGATACCGGCGATGGTCAGGGAGGCGAAGAAGAGCACGCCGAACAGGGCGCCGCCGAAGGGCAGGGTGGAGATGATCTGCGGAAAGGCGACGAAGGCCAGTCCGATGCCGGAGGTGGCCACCTGGTCGACGGTGGTGTCGGCGGCGTTCGCCATGAAGCCCAGGGCCGCGAACACGCCGATGCCCGCCAGGAGCTCGAAGGAGCTGTTGGCGAAGCCGGCGGTGACCGCGGTGCCGCTCAGATCGGTCCTGCGACGCAGGTAGGAGGCGTAGGTGACCATGATGGCGAAGCCGATGGAGAGCGAGAAGAAGATCTGCCCATAGGCGGCCACCCACACGCTGCCGTCGAGCATGGCGCTCCAGTCGGGGGTGAACAGCGCGTTGAGGCCGTCGGCGGCCCCCTCCAGCGTGACCGCCTGCACGACCAGGATCAGGAACAGCACCACCAACAGCGGGATGAAGATCCGGTTGGCCTTCTCGATGCCGTTGCGCACGCCCAGCGCCAGGATCACCAGGACCACCGCCCACACACCGATGAGGGGCAGGGCGACCCCGGAGACGTAACCGGAGATCGCGCCGGGGGCCTCGCTCGTCTGCAGGTACTCGCCGAAGAAGAAGCCGTCGGGGTCATCACCCCAGGACTCGCGCACGGAGAAGACCAGGTAGGCGCAGCTCCAGGCGATGATGGCGCCGTAGTAGATGGCGATGACGAAGCAGATGGCCACCTGCCACCAGCCGAGGGCCTCCGCGGGTCGGAAGATACGCCGGTAGGCCAACGGCGCCGAGGCCCGGTAGCGGTGTCCGATGCTGTACTCAAGGATCAACAGTGGGATACCGGCGGTGAGCAGGGCGATGAGATAGGGCACCAGGAAGGCGCCGCCCCCGTTGTCGTAGGCGACGTAGGGGAATCGCCAGATGTTGCCCAGCCCGATGGCGGATCCGATCGCCGCCATCAAAAAGCCCGCGCGCGTCCCCCACTGCTCGCGAGTCTGTTGGACCATGTTCAGGTCTCCTTGATCATCAGGTCGTCGGACGTGCAGCCTGCGCCCTCGGAAGGGAGGGAAGCGCCCTTCTCCTTCCAGATTCGGGCTCGCGGAAACACCGGGCGGTGATGGTGCACATGACCGGGGCCACGATGAAGTGGGCGTTCGGGCACCACTTCCCCCGCCCAGGGCACAGGCGGCGAAGCCGTCGTCCACCTTCGGGGACATGTGTCCGGTCCGCAACCGCGAGTGCTCCCAGGGCACCGCGGTGTGGGATGGGCCGCGGTCGTTTCCCGGGCATGGGGCCGTTCGGTACGGGCGAGAACCGGAGCGGGGACGGGGTGCCGGCTCTTTCCCTTGCGACCGTGAGGGGCCTTGGGGCGCGGTCCGGGAGGGAAGGGGGTCGCCGTGGAAGGTGCGCACCCGCACGTGCGTGCATCGCCGGACCACCCTTGGCCGTGAGGGGGACGTCGCACGCCGGACCAGGGGCACCGGACCGGCGGTGTCCTCCTGTGGGGCCGGTGTGAGACCTCAATGGCACTCCTCCCGGACGGGTGACCGTCGACGAAGCGGGAAGGCCACGGGCGACCCGCGACGAGGCGAAGACTTCCGACCGCCGGTGGTGGTCGCCGAGGTCCCCTCCTTCGAGGAAAGGGGAGGGGGCGACCTTGTGCGTGGGCGTCCCACCCGGTGGCGGGAACCGGCCTGACCAGCGTCGTCAGGTGAGTCGGCTGTACATGGTGTTGCTCAACTGTGGGCCTTCGTCGGTCCTTTGTCCACCTCCGGAAAGGAGCGTCGGCGTTCCAGGAACGCTCACCGAACGCCCTCGCAAGGACGTGGGTGTGCGGTGTGGCCGGTGTTCGCGGTGTGGTCGGCGTTTCTTCGTGAGGCGGAGGTCTTTTCCGAAAAATTGCCGTGACGCGCTGTTTCCGGAGGGCCGGAGCCGTGCGGGCGGGGCGCTGCGTCCGTGAGCGGCGGGGTCGGTGCCAGCGGCGCTTCCTTTCCCGTGGTGCCTGTGGACGTGGTGGGGACACGTCGGTGTCGTGGCTGGTCGGGGGTCCCTCTGGTGCGAAGAGAGGGTTTGCCGTACCCTGGAAAGCGCTTTCACAAGGAAAGGGGTAACAACCTATGGGTGATCATGTGCTGGGTGTGGCCATGAACGGCGTCACCGGTCGCATGGGATACCGGCAGCACCTGACCCGGTCGATCCTGGCCATCCGCGAGGAGGGCGGCGTCCGCCTGCCCGACGGCTCCCGGATCATCCCCGAACCCATCCTGGTCGGGCGCTCCGAACGCAAGCTGCGCGAGATCGCCGAACGTCACGGGATCGAGCGTTGGTCCACCGACCTGGACACCGTGCTCTCGGAGGAGAGCACCAAGATCTACTTCGACTCCCAGATCACGCACGCCCGCGAGGCCGCTGTACGCGCCGCCATCGCCGCGGGCAAGCACGTCTACGTCGAAAAACCCACTGCGAGCACCCTCAGCTCCGCCCTGGAGTTGGCCAAACTGGCCCGCGACGCGGGCGTGCGCAACGGGGTGGTCCAGGACAAGCTGTTCCTGCCCGGGCTGCTCAAGCTGCGCAGGCTCATCGACAGCGGCTTCTTCGGGCGGATCCTGTCGGTGCGCGGCGAGTTCGGCTACTGGGTCTTCGAGGGCGACTGGCAGCCCGCCCAACGTCCCAGCTGGAACTACCGCGCCGAGGAGGGCGGCGGCATGGTGCTGGACATGTTCCCGCACTGGCACTACATCCTGGAGCACCTGTTCGGCCCGGTGCGGACGGTCACCGCCAAGGTCGCCACCCACATCCCGCGCCGCTGGGACGAGGAGGACCGTCCCTACGAGGCCACCGCCGACGACGCGGCCTACGGCATCTTCGAGCTGCCGGACGGCGTCATCGCCCAGATCAACTCCTCCTGGAGCGTGCGCGTGGCCCGCGACGAACTGGTGGAGTTCCAGGTCGACGGCACCCACGGCAGCGCCGTGGCGGGTCTGCGCTCCTGCCGCGTCCAACACCGCTCGGTCACGCCCAAGGCGGTGTGGAACCCCGACCTGGAGGACGACGCCCACTACCGCGACCAATGGGACCGGGTGCCCGACAACACCGACTTCCCCAACGGCTTCCGCGCCCAGTGGGAGGACTTCCTGCGCCACGTCGTCGTGGACGCCCCCTTCCCGCACGACCTGCTCTCCGGGGCGCGCGGCCTGCAGATGGCCGAGGCCGGACTGCGGTCGGCGCGTACCGGACGCACGATCGAACTGGACGAGGTCACCCTCGCATGAGCACGCTCCTTCTCCCCGAGGCCGACGGCACGACCGCTTCCTACACCCTGAGCGGCGTCCCCGTGGCCATCTCCCCGCTGCCCCCGGCCCGCTCGCGTACCGTCTACGCGGCGGCCCACGTGGTGGCCGACCCCTTGGCGCCCAACGCCCCCGGGGCGCCGGCCCGCCTGGACTGGGAGGCCACCCTGGCCTTCCGTCACCACCTGTGGGACCAGGGTCTGGGCGTGGCCGACGCCATGGACACCGCCCAACGCGGTATGGGTCTGGACTGGCGGGCCACCGCCGAGCTGATCCGCAGGTCGGGGGCCGAGGCCGCCGCGCGCGGCGCGGTCCTGGCCTGCGGGGTGGGCACCGACCAGCTCGACCCTTCGCAGGCCACTCTGGAAAGCGTTATCACCGCCTATGGTGAGCAGCTCGACGTCGTCCAGGGGGCCGGTGCCACACCCATCCTGATGGCCTCCCGGGCCCTGGCGGCCCTGGCCTCGGGCCCCGACGACTACGCCAAGGTCTACGGACGTCTGCTTCAACAGGCCGACCGGCCGGTCATCCTGCACTGGTTGGGCACCGCCTTCGACCCCGCCCTGGCCGGCTACTGGGGTCACGCCGACCCCGCCGAGGCGATCGAACCGGTGGCGGCGCTCATCGCCGAGCACGCCGCGAAGGTGGAGGGCATCAAGGTCTCCCTGCTCGACGCCTCCCTGGAGGTGCGGCTGCGCCGGCTGCTCCCCGAAGGGGTGCGCCTGTACACCGGGGACGACTTCCACTACCCCGACCTGATCCTGGGCGACGAGGACGGCCACTCCCACGCCCTGCTGGGGATCTTCGCGGCCATCGCCCCGGTCGCGGCCCGTGCGCTGGCCGCCCTGGACCAGGGCGACACCGGCCGCTACCGGGAGTTGATGGATCCCACCGTCCCCCTGGCCCGGCACCTGTTCGCCGCGCCCACCTTCTACTACAAGACCGGTATCGCCTTCCTGGCCTGGCTCAACGGCCACCAGAAGGGGTTCCACATGGTGGGCGGGCTGCACAGTGCCCGCGACCTGCCCCACCTGGCTCGGGCGCTGCGCCTGGCCGACACCGCCGGAGTGCTGTGCGACCCGGACCTGGCGACGGCGCGTATGCGGGCGCTCCTTGAGGTGTCGGGGGTGGAGCAGTGAGCACGGCTCCGACGGACACCGCGTCGGTCGGGCCGGCGGCCGTGGACGTGCCCTCCGGGCTTCCCGCCGCCCTGCCCACGCCCCGACCGGGCGACCCCCGGTTGTCCCGACTCTCCCTCAACCAGGCCACCGTCAAGTACTGGAACCTGACCCAGGCCGTGGACGGTTGTCTGCGCGCCGGACTGCCGGCCATCGGTGTGTGGCGTGAGCCGGTGGCCGAGATGGGGCTGGCCAAGGCCTCCCGTCTGCTACGACGTACGGGGCTGCGCGTGTCCTCCTACTGTCGCGGCGGGTTCCTGACCGGGCATGAGCAGGAGGCGTCCTTGGAGGACAACCGTCGCGCGATCGACGAGGCCGCCGAACTGGGTGCCGCCTGCCTGGTCATGGTGGTGGGCGGTATGCCCGAGGGCGAACGCGACCTGGTGGGGATCCGTGAGCGCGTGGCCGACGCCATCGCGCGTCTGGTCCCCTACGCCGCCGAACGCGGCGTGCGGCTCGCCTTGGAGCCCCTGCACCCGATGTTCTGTGCCGACCGGGCGGTGCTGTCCACCCTGGGGCAGGCCTTGGACCTGGCCGAGCGCTTCGACGCCGCCACCGTCGGTGTGGTGGTGGACGCCTACCACGTGTGGTGGGACCCGCAGGTGTGGGAGCAGATCGCCCGTGCGGGAAAGGGCGGGCGCATCGCCTCCTTCCAGGCCTGTGACTGGGAGCTGCCCCTTCCCGCCGACGCCCTGCTGGGGCGGGGGATGGTCGGTGACGGCCATGCCGATGTGCGCGGTCTGCGCCGCGCGGTGGACGCGGCCGGTTACGACGGCGACATCGAGGTGGAGATCTTCAACGAGCGGATCTGGTCCTGTGACGGTGACGACGTGATCGCCACCGTGGCCCGCCGCCACGTCCAACACGTCCTGTGAACACTCCCCGGGGGCGCCCCAGGCGCCCCCGGGGCTCCGGCAAGCAGATACGAGGAAAAGATGAACTTCGACGGAATCCTGTTCTTTCCGCTGACCCCCTTCGACTCCGCGGGCGGAGTGAACGAGGACGTGCTGGCCGAGCACGTCTCCTCGGGGGTGGAGCACGGTGCGGGCGGGGTGTTCGCGGCCTGCGGCACCGGTGAGATCCACGCGTTGTCGGCCGCCGAGCACGCCGCCGTGGTGCGGCGTTCGGTGGAGGTCACCGCGGGTCGTGTGCCGGTGGTCGCCGGTGCGGGCGGCAGTGTGGGCACCGCCATCGAGCAGGCGCACGCGGCCAAGCAGGCGGGGGCCGACGGCATCCTGCTGTTGCCCCCCTACCTGGTGGCGGCGCCGCAGCGGGGGCTGGTGGAGTACGTGCGCACGGTGGCCTCGGCCGTGGACATCCCGGTGGTGGTCTACCAGCGCGGGTCGATGGTCTTCACCGGCGAGAGCGCCGCGGAACTGGCGCGTATCCCCTCGGTGGTGGGGTTCAAGGACGGTGTCGGTGACCTGGGGTCGGTGCACCAGATCGTGTTGGCGGTGCGCCGGGTGCGCGGTGAGGAGTTCACCTTCTTCAACGGGCTGCCCACCGCCGAGCTGACTGTGGCGGCCTCCCGCGGAGTGGGGGTTCCGCTGTACTCCTCGGCGGCCTTCGCCTTCGTGCCCGAGGTCGCCAACGCCTTCTACACCGCCTTCCATGCGGGGGACGCGCTGGCCGACACCTTGATGCGCGAGTTCTTCGACCCCCTGGTGCGTCTGCGTGATCGCGTTCCGGGGTATGCGGTGTCGTTGGTCAAGGCGGGGGCGCGGTTGCGCGGGATGGACGTGGGCGGGGTGCGTGCACCGCTGGTGGACCCCACCCCCCAGGACGAGGCGGACCTGGCCGAGCTCATCGAGACCGGGCTGTCGCTGGTCAAGGGGGAGTGAGTGCGCGTCACCGAGGTCGCCGCCCGTGCCTTCAGGTTGCCGTTGCATCGGCCCTGGGACGGCGGGGTGGACCGTAACGACGTGGTGGTGGTGCGGGTGGTCACCGATTCCGGTCTGGTCGGTACGGGGTTCTCCTGGACCCCGCTGATCGGGGCCGGGGCGGTGACCGCCCTGGTCAACGACGACATCGCCGGGGCGGTGGTGGGTCGACGGGCCCACCCGTGCCTGTGGGACGAGCTGCGCTGGCACCTGCGGGAGGCGGGCACCAGCGGGCTCACCCTGATGGCGCTGGCCGGGGTGGACATCGCCCTGTGGGACCTGAGCGCCCAAGCCGCACGGATGAGTCTGGTGGATCTGGTGGGGCGGCGTCGGGAGGCGGCGCCGGCCTACGGAAGCGGAGTGAACCTGGACTATCCCCTGCCCGACCTGGTGGAGCAGGTGCGGGGTTGGGTGGGGGCCGGGCATGAGGCGGCCAAGATCAAGGTCGGTTCGCCGGAGGTCGCCCGCGACGTGGAGCGGGTGGAGGCGGTGCGGCGGGTGCTGGGAGAGGGGCGTGTGCTGATGGTGGACGCCAACCAGCGCTGGGACGTGCCGGGGGCGGCCCGTGCGTTGGAGGCGTTGGGCGACTTCTCCGTGCATTTCGTGGAGGAGCCGCTGCCGGCCGAGGACCTGGAGGCGCACGCTCGGCTTCGTGAACGCACCTCGGTGCCGTTCGCGATCGGGGAGAACCTGCGCACGATCGCCGAGTTCGAGCGGGCCGTGGAGTTGGGGGTGTGCGATGTCGCCCAGCCCAACGTGGTGCGGGTGGGCGGCATCACCCCGTTCCTGCGGATCGCGGAGTCGATGGCGCGCCGAGGTGTGCCGGTGGCTCCGCACCTGTTGCCCGAGCTGTCGGGTCAGCTGGCGCTGTGTCTGCCCCGGGTGGCCATGGTCGAGGACATCGATCGGGCCTCCTTCGCCGCGTTGGGGGCGTTGGCCCGCCCCAGCGGGGTGGAGTTCGCCCAGGGGCGGGTGCGTGCCGACACCGGGCCCGGTCATGGCCTGGTGTTCGCCGACACGCTCACCCCGGTCGCGGAAGCCTCCCCCTAGCACCGGGTACGCGGCCGGGCGCGGGCCAGGGCACCTTTGGCAGGGTGTCCCGGCCCGCGTGGACGCGTTCCCGGGCGCTCCACCAGTGCGTGTGGGCTCGGGGTGTGTCGTGGCCGCGGATGGATCTCGCGGAACGCGATGCGGCTTGGCGTGCGAAGTGGCGTGACTCAGCGTTTCCTTGTCTTAGGAAGGCTCGGCGGCACGCCCCCGCTGCGCAAGGTGATCGCACCCCCCGGAACGGATCACATCTGCATGGACTCCCTGCCGGAGAACTCCTCCACCTCACCCCCCGCGCAGGCTCGCGAACCTCTGGGGCGCGACTACGGCAGGCTGCTGGCGGCCAGTGCGCTGGGCAATCTCAGCGATGGCATCGCCTTGGTCGCCCTGCCCTGGTACGCCTCCACCCTCACCGACGATCCCTTGGCGGTCGCCGCCGTCGGTATGGCCACCCGTCTGCCGTGGCTCCTGCTCGCCTTGGTGGCGGGCGTGGTCGGTGACCGTGTCGATCGGCGCCGACTGATGACGATGGCCGCCGGCGGCAAAGCCGCGGTCCTGGCCGCCCTGGCGGCCCTGGTGGCTTTGGAGGTGGCCAGCCTGCCGGTGGTGCTCCTAGTGGCTCTCCTGGTGGGTGTGTGCGAGGTCTTCTTCGACAACACCGCTCAGGCCCTGCTGCCCATGGTGGTGCCTCGCAGCCGTCTGGAGCGCGCCAACGGCACCCTGTGGAGCGTGGAGGAGATCGCGAGCCGCTTCGTGGGGACCCCCGTCGCCGGTTTCCTCGTGGCGTTGTCCATGGTGTGGGCCTTCGGATTCCAGGCCTTGCTCGTGGGCTGCGCCGCCCTGGTGCTGTTGGGCCTGCGAGGGGACTTCCACCCCGCCCGGACGGCCGAGGGCGGTCTTTTGGGTTCTCCTGGTCAGATGCTCGCCGAGGGTGTGGGCTGGTTGTGGCGACACCGCCTGCTGCGTACTCTGGCCGTGTTCTTGGGCCTGTCCAACATGGCGACCGCTATGAACGCCGCCATTCTGGTGCTCTTCGCCCAGGACGTCCTCGGGTTGGACTCACGCGGTTACGGGTTGCTGCTCACCGCGGTCGCGGCCGGGATGGTCATCGGCGCCCAGGTGGTGCCGTGGCTGGTCCCCCACGTCCCGCCCGGTGTCGCGCTGCCTGCGGCCTTGGCCGTCCAGGGCCTTGCCTATGTCACCGTCGCCGTGGCGCCCAGCGCGGTGCTGTTCGCGGTGCTCTGGCTGCTGGTCGGGTTCGCCGCCGTGTGGTGGAACGTGGTCACGCTCTCACTGCGCCAGCGCATCATCCCCGCCCCTTTGCTCTCCCGGGTCCTGTCCGCCTACCGCACGATCGGCTGGGGGACGGCTCCGGTGGGCATGCTGCTCGCAGGTGTGATCGCCACCCTTGTCGAACCGGAGCTGGGGCGCCGGGTCGCGCTGACCGCACCCCTGTTGGTGGCGGGGGCCATCAGCATCGTGCTGGCGGC
>CALGOD010000828.1 GCA_937957845.1 uncultured Nocardiopsis sp. | reverse complement strand
GCCAGGGCCAGGCCGGGGCGACGGCGCAGCCACACGGTCAGCAGCGCGTTGCGCTCCTCCAACGTCCGTCGCCACCGCCCGGGCGGACGCGTCGAGGAGGGATGGTGGTGCACGTGCAGGTGTTCCAGATGGCACAGTTCCCATCCGGACGCCGCCAGGTCCTGGGCCAGGAGCGCCTCCTCACCGGCGAAGAACAGCAAGGGGCTGAAACCGCCCGCCTCCTCGAAGGCCTCGCGCCTGACCACGGCCGCGCACGCCAGGAAACCGAGGATCCTCGGCCCGGGCAGGCCGTCGCCGTCGGGGAGCGGGCTGTGCGCCAGTGCCCTGTTGAGCGGGTCCGGCCGCTCCTCCTCACCGACGAACACGGACGCGGCCACCAGCCCCAGTCGGGGGTGGGCGTCCAGGGCGTCCGCCGCCGACTCCAGGGCCCCGGGGGCCCACCAGGAGTCGTCGTCGCAGAAGGCGACGTAGGGCGTCCTGGCACGTGCCGCCCCGATGTTGCGCGCGGCGCAACCGGTGTTGCGCGGCTCACGTAACAGAAGCGCCCGGGGGAACTCGGAGCGCACGGCCTCGGCGGTGCCGTCGGTGGAGGCGTTGTCCACGACCACCACGGGCGGCGCGGGTCTCAGCGCCTCGAGACGCCGCAGTGTGCGCAGCAGTTCCTCCCGGCGGTCCCGGGTCGCCACCACCACGGTGACCCGTGCGTGCTCCGGATCGCCCATCGCGATTCCTCCTTCGCCTGTCCTGAACGCGGGAGCGCCCGCGCGGGGTCGCGGAGACGGCCTCGTCCGTGACAAGACGGGACGCCGGCCGTACCCCGCGGGTGCGACCACCCCGGTCGCACCTGGCCCACACCGGGTCCCTCGGTGCGCTAGTTGGCGGGTGTGGCCCCCTCGGGAAGACCGTCGTAGCGGGAGCGCTGCTCCACGAAGTAGGCGAGTGTCCGGCGCAGCCCCTCCTCCAGGCGTATACGCGGACGCCAGTCCAGGGCCTCCTCGGCCAGCCGGATGTCGGGCCTGCGGTAGCGCGGGTCGTCCTGCGGGCGTTCGATGAACGTGATCCCGCCGCGTGCCCCGGTCACGCTCAGCACGACCCGGGCCAGGCTCAGCACGGACAGTTCCTCGTCGCTGCCGATGTTGATCGGCCCCGTCACCGTGCTGTCGGCCAGGGCGAGCAGGCCCCGCACGGTGTCCTCCACATAGCACAGTGACCTGGTCTGGTGGCCGTCCCCGGCCACCGTCAGGGGTCGACCCTCCAGGGCCTGGTTGAGGAAGGTGGGCACCATCCGGCCGTCGTCGGCGCGCATGCGCGGCCCGTAGCAGTTGAAGATCCTGGCGATGCCCACGTTGGTCCCCCGCGCGCGGTGGTGGGCCATCGTCAACGACTCGGCGTAGCGTTTGGCCTCGTCGTACACGCTGCGCGGCCCGATCGGGTTGACGTTGCCCCAGTAGGTCTCGCGTTGCGGGTACTCCAACGGGTCCCCGTAGATCTCGCTGGTGGAGGCCAGGACCACGCGCGCACCGTGCTCGCCCGCCAGTTCCAGGACGTTGCGGGTGCCCAGGCTGCCCACCTCCAGCGTCTCCACGGGCAGGCGCAGGTAGTCCGGCGGTGACGCGGCCGAGGCCAGGTGGAAGACCGTGGTCACGGGTTCGTCCATCGTGAACGGTTCGGTGAGATCGGCCTCCCTCAGCTCGAAGGAGGGGTGTCCGGCCAGGTGTCCCACGTTCTCCGCGCGGCCGGTCGCGAAGTTGTCCAGGCACACCACGCGTGCGCCCCTCTCCAGCAGCCGCTCGCACAGATGGGAGCCGATGAATCCGGCGCCACCGGTGACCAGGACAGTACCTCTCGGCGCGGGTTCCCTCATATCGCCCACCTCCAGGTCTCGCCGTCTTCCCAGGCAGTGTTCTTCGGGGGCTCCTCCCCTTCGAGGGCCCCGGGGACGGGGCCCTTCGGTGCCCGCGGCACCTCCGGAACCCCGCCGACTCCCGAGCCGTGTCCCTCTCCGAACCTTCCGTCGCTTTTCGGTCCGTGCTCGGGCGGCGCAGGTCTTCATCGAACGGCCCTCAGGGCCAGGAGGTCTCTTGGGAGGGGCAGACGACCATCTCCCGTACCTCGCAGCCGGGTGGCTGACGCAGCGCGAAGAGCACCGCGCGGGCCACGTCCTCGGGCGCGTTGAGCTTGGCGTCCGGGCCGGGTTTGTACTGTTCCGGGCGGCCGTCGAAGAAGGACGTGCTCATGCCTCCGGGGACCAGGAGCGTCACCCCGACCTGGCCGGCGAGTTCGGCGGCCAGAGCCCGGGTGAAGCCCACGACCCCGAACTTGGAGGCGCAGTAGGCGGTGGCGTCGCTGAGGGCGCGCAGACCGAGGGTGGAGGCGCAGTTGACGACCGTGCCCTGGGAGGCGCGCAGGTGCGGAAGGGCCGCACGGGTCATCGAGACGGTACCGAGCAGGTTGACCTGGACGACCCGTTCCCAGTCCTCGGCGGACACGTCGGTGAGGGTGCCGCAGGCGTCGGTCCCGGCCGCGTTGACCAGGGCGTCGATCCTGCCGTGCTCGACACCGACCCGCTGCACGGCCCGTTCGACCGCCTCCCGGTCGGCCAGGTCGACCTGTTCGAAGGGCATGTCGTTACCGGGATGCCGTCTGTCCAGAATGATCGGCTTTCCTCCCTCTGCGGCCACGGCCAGGGCCGTGGCCGCCCCCAGCCCCGAGGCGCCTCCGGTGATCAGCGTGTTTCCGAGTGGACGCATCTCTTCCCCCGTTCCTCAGATGGATGTCGGTGGCCGACGATCGGCCGGCGGTCTGTCGGCGTCCGGTGCGGACGCGGCGGTCCTCAAAGGACGGACACCCCGTCGCGCCCCCGGCCGCGGATCCGGGTGAGCAGCCCGGTCGTGGAGTGACCCGGTACCAGCGGCACGGTGACGACCTCTCCTCCGTTGCCTCTCACGACGGGCGTCTCGGGCAGGTCCTCCACGTCGTAGTCGCCGCCCTTGACCCACACGTCGGGTCGCAGCCGCGACAGGGCGCGTACGGGCGTGGTCTCGTCGAACACGACGACCTCGTCCACGCAGTCGAGCGCGGAGAGGACACGGGCCCGGTCCTGTTCGCCCACGACCGGTCTGCCGCTGCCCTTGAGCGATCGCACGGAGGAGTCGCTGTTGAGCAGCACCACGAGGCGGTCCCCCAGGGCCCGGGCCCGGCGCAGCAGGTCGACGTGCCCGGGGTGGAGGACGTCGAAGCATCCGCCCGTGGCCACGACCCTCTCCCCCTTCTTCTCCTCCGCGACGCCGTCGGTGGGCGGAAACGCCGTCGGTGCGTCCGGACGCGCACGCGTGTACGCCGAGGCCCCGCCCCGGGACACGAAACCCGACGCCGTGGAGACCGCACCGTGGACGGCCTCGCGTACGTGCGTTCCGTCGGCCAACGCCACGGCGCACGCGGCGGCGAAGGCGTCTCCCGCACCACAGGTGTCCGTCGGCGCCTCCACGGACTCGCCGGGCACCAGGGCGGCCCTCCCCGCCCCGTCGGCCCATGCGGCCCCCCGGGCACCGAGGGTGAGCGCCACGGAACGAGCCCTCCACACCTTGGCCAGGGCACTCGCCCGACGCAGGACGCGCTCACCCCCGTCCTCGGCCACGCGCGCTTCGGCCGCGTTGGGTGTGACCAGCCACGCCCCCGGCAGAGGCGCCGCACCGCGCGGGTGCGGATCCCATACGAGCGGGACACGAGGGGCGTGTGCGGCCAGGGCCTCGCGTACGGTGCCCTGTCGGAGGAGCCCGTGTCCGTAGTCGGCGACCAGTACGGCCGAGGCGTCGGCCAGGGCCCGGCTCACGGCGTCGCGGGAGGCGGTCCGCTCCACGCCGTCGCACCCCTGGTCCAGACGGGCCACGGTGCGCCCGTTGGCCTGGAGCCGGGTCTTGGTGGGCGTGCGCTCCATCAGGGGCAGACCCACCAGTGCGACCCTTCCCCGCAGGAGGCGGGCGAGGTCGTCCGCGGCCTCGTCACGGCCCACGGAGGTCACCAGGACCACCTCGCGCCCGCTTCCGCCGGCGCACAGGGCCGCCAGGGCGGCACCGCCGGGTCGGTACCAGGCCTCGGTCTCCTCCAGCACGGGCGCGGGTGCGTCGGGGCAGTCGCGGTGGGACACCCCGCGCAGGTCCACGTCCAACAGGGCGTCGCCGACCACCACCACGGGTCCGGCCCTCATGTGGCCGCCCTCCGCGCGGGAACGAACACCCCGGGTCCTCCCGCGTCCAGTTCCCGGTCCACCGCCGCACAGAACACGTGGACCAGCGCCAGGTGCACCTCCTGCACGGTCGAGGCGTGCGGCGCGGGAACCGTGACCGTCTCGTCGCTGAGCGACTCCAGCGTGTTGGGGCCCGGCCCGGTCATCGCCCAGCACAGGATCCCGAGTTCGTGTGCGGCCTTGGCCGCGGCGACGACGTTCTCACTGTCGCCGCTGGTGGACATGCACACCAGGAGGTCGCCCGGGCGGGCGTGGGCGCGTAGTTGACGCGCGTAGACCTGGTGGTAGCCGTAGTCGTTGGCGATGGCGGTGAGGCTGGAGGTGTCCGTGTGCAACGCGATCGCCGACAGGGGTGCGCGTTCGCCCTCGAACCGTCCCGTCAGTTCCGCGGTCAGGTGCTGGGCCTCGGCCGCGCTGCCGCCGTTGCCGCAGGCGAAGAGTCGCTGTCCCCGGCTCAGGTGCCGAGCGGCGCGGGCACCCCACCGCTCGACGCGGGCCGCGTCCGTGCCCTCCAGGGCGGAGTTGAGTCTTCTCAGGTGCGTGTGCATCATTCCTCGCCCCCCATGGCCGTGGTGCCCACCGGCGTGCTGTGGTCCGCGCGCTGGGCCGGGATCCGTGCGCCGGCGACGCGGCTCAGGAAGCACTCCTCGGTACGTCGGGCCACCTCCGCCCAGGAGTAGTGTTCTCGGGCGCGCTCGGCCGCCGCCTCGGCGAAGGAGGTCCTGGTCGCCTCGTCCGAGAGCAGCCAGCGCACGGCCCGGCCCAGCCTCTCGGGGGAGCGTGGTGGTACGAGCAGGCCGGTCCGACCGTGTACGACGGTGTCCAGGTGGCCGCCCACATGTGAGGCCACCACCGGAACACCGCAGGCCATCGCCTCGACGGTGGAGATCCCGAACGGCTCGTACCAGGGCACGTTGACGGCGGCGTCGACCGACCTGAACAGCGCGGGGACCTCGTGACGGTCGACGCATCCCAGGAAGCGGACCCGGTCGTCCACGCCCATGCGCTCGGCGACCATGCGCAGCCGTACCGCCTCGGGTTGGGTCCACAGGCGTTCCCGGTCGGCTCCGCCGGCGATGAGCAGTTCGGCCTCGGGCACCTCGGCCAGCGCTCGGATCACCGTGTCCACACCCTTGCGTTTGACCAGGCGTCCCAGGCTGAGCAGACGCGGCCGGTCGCCTCTCGGGGTGTGCGGCCCCTCAGGGGTGAAGCGTCCGGTGTCCACACCGCAGGGCACGACCGCGACGCGGTCGGGCGGGACTCCCCACTCCCCGAGTTCTCGACCTTCGTCCGTGGAGGTGGCCACGACCATGTCGCACTGGCGGGCCACCGCACGCTCGGTCGGGATGCGCTCGACGGGGCTGGTGTCCTCCGTGCCCTGGTGTCGGCGTTTGACGGTGCCCAGAGCGTGGAAGGTCTGCAGCACCGGTAGCCCCAGGGTGTTGGCCGCGCGCAGCGAGGCGAATCCGCTCATCCAGAAGTGGGCGTGGACGACGTCGGGCCTGTGGATGCGCCAGGCGGCCCGTAGTCGCTGCGCGAACTCGGGCATGTACCGGGGCAGATCGTCCTTGCTGATCGGCGCGGTCGGACCGGCGCGCACGTGTTCCACCCGCACCCCCTGTCCCAGGGACACGGTGTCGGCAAGCTCGGCGTCGGTGCGGCGCGTGTAGACGACGACCTCGTGTCCCCTGGCCGCCAGAGCCACGGCCAGTTCGGCCACGTGCACGTTCTGGCCGCCGGCGTCCTCCCCGCTGATCGCCGCCAGCGGGCTGGCGTGCTCGGAGACCATGGCGATCCTCATGACGTCACCTCCTGTAGCACCCGGTCCCACTCATCGAGGAACCTGGTGAGCCCGTAGCGGCGTAGCGCCGCCGCCCGGGCGGCCGTGCCGGTGCGCGAGGCGAGGGCGCCGTCCTGTTGGAAGGCGTGCAGCGCCTCGGCGAGTACTCGTGGGTCGGTCGAGACGACGCCCGCCTCGGGCGGTACCGCCTCGTGGGCCTCGGTGGTCCCCAGGACGGCGACGGGAAGTCCGAGCATCATGGCCTCGATGAGGGACAGGCCCAGCGACGTCCAACGCAGGGGGTGGACGTAGGAGCGGCGGCGGGCGAGTCGATCGTGCATGGCGCCCTGGGGCAGGTCCTCGTGGGCGCGTAGCCGGGAGGGGGGCAGCGCGAGGTGGTCGGGGACCCCCGCCACGTCCATGCCGAACAGGTCCAGCGGTACCCGACGGGCGAGTCCGGGCAGCAGGTCGGTGCCGGTGAAGCGCCAGCGGCGCAGGGGTTCGTTGAGCACCACGCCCGCGCGGGCGATCTCACCCGTGTAGCGGTGCCCGGGGTCGGGGACCCCGTGTTCGATCACGTGGGTGGGGGCGCGCCCGCAGTCCCAGAACAGATCGTTGAAGTAGGTGACGTGCACGACCGGGATGTCGGCGCGGTCCGCCACGGGGTGGCGGGTGACCGGAACGTCGTCGCGGGGGGTGTTGTGCTCCACGTAGAGGGCGGGCACGTCCCGGCCGAGGGTGCGGCCCAGGAGCCGCTCGGCCAGGTCGAGCTCGTGTGGACGTTGGAGGATCACCAGGTCGGGCCTGCTTCCCCGGACCTGGTCCCAAGGAAGTTCCACGGCGTTGGTCGGCCAGTCCCAGGTGCGCGCGCGGCCCCGCCCGTCCGGTCCGCGGTCCGACGTCACGGGCAGCATGCAGGTGTGTCCCCCGTGGACGAACGCGGTCGTCCACGACCCGTGCACGTGCCACAGCAGGATCCTCAGGACGCGCGCGGGCGTGCGTGCCCGACCCTGGGCCATGTCGGCGGGGAGGGCGGGCGCCGGGTTCTGGACGGTCATCGTTCCCCCAGGAGTTCATCGACTGCGGTCAGGACGTCGTCGGAGGACACCGAGGCCAGGCACGGGTGGCCCGGTACGGGACAGGTCCGGGCCCGTGTGTCGGCGCAGGGCGCCCGCTGGTCTCCCAGGACCCGGAGCGGGGTTCCGTAGGGGGCCCAGGCCGAGGCGGGCACGACCGGGGAGAAGAGGGAGACCACGGGTGTGCCGACCGCGGCGGCCAGGTGGGCGGGGCCGGTGTTGCCCGCGACCAGGACGGCGGCGCGGTCGAGCACGTCGGCCAGTGCGGCGACGGTGGTACGCCCGGCCAGGTCCGTGCCGCCGTGCGCGGCCACCTCGGCCGCCAGGTCCGCCTCCTCCGCGGCGCCGGTGACCAGGACCCGGCGTCCGCGTTCGGCGAGCGCGGCGACGGTCTTGGCGGCCAGGTCGGGCGGCAGTTCCCGTGAGGGTGCGTCGGCACCGACGTGGACCACCACGTATCCGGCCGGTCCGGTCAATCCGCTGGTGTCGGGCAGGGGGCGGCGCACGGCCAGGCGTCCCGTCTCTCCCGGCGGAGGCGGGTACCCGGCCGCCTCCGCCAGGGAGAGCATTCGTTCGGACTCGGGGATGCCAAGGGCCACGTGGTGGCGTACGTCGAGCAGGCTGCCCGGGTAGTCCTCACTGATGGCGAAGATCCGGGGCACCCCGGCCATACGCAGGAGCAGGGCCAGGGGCAGGGGCGACTGGTGGAAGGACGTCAGCAGCACCGCGGCGTCCAGGTCGAGGCGGGACAGGCGCTCGACCAGGTCGGTGACCTCCCCTCGGTCCACCGGCGGGGGGTTCATGGCGATCCAGGGGGCGCACCAGGTCAGGATCCGGTCCACGCCGGGAAGCAGCGCGGCGGCCTCCGCGCCCCGGGGACCCGCCAGATAGACCACCCGGTCGGCCCTGTGGGCGACGGCGCGTACCGCGGGGCCGGACAGCAGGACGTCTCCCATGCTGTCCAGGCGTGCGATGAGCACGGTGCCACCGTTCACCGGGTGCCCCCTCCCAGGAGGCGTAGGACGGCCGCCTCCAGGTCGGGGGCGGTCTCGGGCGCGGAGCGGATCTCGGCGTCCAGGGTCGCGGCCGTGGGGACGAGCACTCCCCGCGCGCCCGCCGCGCGCGCCGCCTCGACGTCGGAGCCGATGTCGCCGACCAGGGCGCATTGACAGGCGAGCACACCCAGTTCCGCGGCGGCGGAGTCGATCATGCCGGGCGCGGGTTTGCGGCAGGCACAGTCGTCCTCCTCCCCATGTGGGCACATCCGCCAGACGTCGAAGGGGCCGAGCAGCTCCTCCACCCGCCGATTGACCGCGTGGACCTGGGCCGGGGTGAGCAGTCCACGGGCGATGCCCGACTGGTTGGTCACCACGCCGACGGCGAGTCCGGAGCGGCGTGCCAGGGCCAACGCCCGGGCGGCGGCGGGTGTGGGTCGTACCTTGTCGGGGTCTCCGTTGTAGGGGACGTCCTCGACCAGGGTGCCGTCCCTGTCGAACAGGATCGCCCGTACGGCGGGGGCCGGTCGCGCCCGCAGGTGGCGGATCTCTCCGCGTACGCGCTGCCAGCAGGCCAGGGGCGGGATGAGCGCGCTGCTGACCGCCATGTCGGTGATCTCGGCGGCGGTCGCCGCTCCCCCCGCGATCCGTTTTCCGGCCAAACGGGCGGTGCGCACCGCCCACAGGGCGCCCAGAGCCGCCGATGCCGTCCGGTATCCGCCCAGTGCGGCCCCCGCGGCGCCCAGGAGCGCGGCCGTGGTCACGACGTGTCCGCGTAGTCCTCCGGGTCCTTCCCCGACCCGGCGGCGCCAGCCGCGCCCGTGCAGACGGTCCATCAGCGCGTTGTCGACGTTGCCGCGCTGGGCGGAGAGGCTGGCCAGACGGCCGCCCGAACGCAGGGGGTGCACGCACTCATGCTCGCCCTTGACCAGGGTGTATCCGGCGTCCTCCACGCGCAGTGCCAGGTCGGTGTCCTCCCTGTAGGCACGTGGAAAGCGGGTGTCGAATCCTCCCACCGCCTCCAGAACGTCGCGGCGGTAGGCCATGTCGGCGGTGATCCAGGGGGCGCCCTGTAACGCCAGGACGACGCGCTCGGCGTCGGTCGGCCCGCGCCCCTGGGGCGGGGGAACCGTGATGCGGCCCTGGCTCGCGGCCACCTCGGCGGGCAGGGAGGCGAGGTCGGCGCACAGCCTCCGGGGCCAGTCCTCGGGTGGGGCGACGTCGTCGTCCAGGAAGGCGATCCACTCACTACGGCAGGAGTGCCATCCGGCCTGGCGTGCGGCGGCGGGTCCGCCACCGCCGGTGCGCAGGACGCGTACCCGGGCGTGGTCCGTGCCGGGCAGGGGCTCCGTGCGGTCCCGGGGTCGGTCGTCGGCGACGACGATCTCCTCGGGGGCCACCTCGGGCGGCGCGTTGATCAGGGGCCGGAGCACGCGGGGCAGGGTGTGGCGCCCCACTGTCGGCACGACGACCGCGTAGCGGGGTGCGTTCACCGACGGACCCCCTGGCGCGAGTGGCGTCGGACGAGGAACGGTCCTATCGCCAGCAGGTCCACGGGCGCCGAGCCGAAGCACTCCAGGGCGTCGCGCGGTGAGTCGACCATGGGACGTCCCGCGGTGTTCAGGCTGGTGTTGACCAGTACTGGCATGCCGCTGTGCTCCTCGAAGCGGTCCAGCAGGCGTGCGGTGAGGGGGTCGTCCTCGGCGGAGACGGTCTGTACCCGGGCGGTGCCGTCCACGTGGACCACGGCGGGCAGGCGTCGGCGCCAGTCGGGGTGCACGTCGTGGACGAAGAGCATGTAGGGGCTGGGCAGGGGGCCTCCGGAGAAGATCTCCGCCGCCTTGCGTTCGGAGACCATCGGAGCGACGGGCCGGAACCGTTCGCGGCCCTTGACCCGGTTGAGCCGGTCGAGGTTGCCCGGATAGGCGGGGTTGGCGAGCAGGGAGCGGTGTCCCAGGGCGCGGGGCCCGTACTCCGAGGCGCCCTGGAACCAGGCCACCAGGGCGTTGTCGTTCAGCGCCCGGGCCACGGTGTCGGCCAGGTCCTCGGGGCGCTCGAACTCCACGTCCGCCTCGCGCAGCAGCTCCCACAGGTCGTCCTCGTCCCATGAGCGACCCAGGTCCGCACCGGGCATGGGCCCGACGCTCTCCTCCACCAGCGAGGCCAGGTGCAGGGCGCCGCCCAGGGCCGTGCCGGCGTCGCCGGAGGCCGGCTGTACCCAGACGTGTTCGAAGGGGCCCTCACGTACGATGCGGCTGTTGGCCACGCAGTTGAGCGCCACTCCCCCGGCCATCGTCAGGTGTGGGCGTCCCGTCTGCCGGTGCAGCCAGCCGAGCACGCCCAGCAGCGCCTCCTCCATGGCGGCCTGCACACTGGCGGCGAGGTCGGCGTGCTCCTTCGAGGGTTCCTGTCCGGGCGGGCACGGTGCGGCGAGGGACTTCCAGTCCACGCCCGAGGCCCGGAGCAGCCCGTCCCCCTCGTAGCGGACGTGCTCACGGACCCGGTCGAGCATGGTCGGCTCCCCGTAGGAGGCCAGGGCCATCACCTTGTACTCGTCGCTGGAGCGGTGGAAACCCACGTGCTCGGTGAGTTCCTCGTAGACCAGGCCGAGGGATTCGGGCAGCGGCTGGCGGGCCAGTACCTCCAACTGTCCACCGGTGTAGACGCCCGCCAGGTGCGAGGTGCTCTCCCCTCGTCCGTCGGCCACGAACACCGCGCACTCGCCGCCTCCGGCCTCGGGTGGGGCGGCGAGTCCGGCGGAGGCCGCGTGTGCGACGTGGTGAGGTACGTAGCTGACCTTGGCCGGGTCCAGGCCCGGCAGGGCGGTGGCCAGGAAGTGCGGTGCGCGTTCGACGTAGAACAGGCGCAGCCGCTCCCAGCCACGGTCCTGTCCGGGGCCTTCGGGGTCGGCCAACGACGGATCGTAGGAGTAGGTGACGGCGTCCAGGTCGGCGGGGCGCAACCCCGCGCGCTCCAGGCACCAGCGCATCGACTGCACCGGTAGTTCCCAGGCCGAGAAGGGGACCGCCTCCTTGCCGTGCTTGCGTCGGGAGAAGCGTTCCTCCTCCGCGGCCGCGACCGTTCGCCCGTCCACGACGAGTGCCGCGGCGGGATCATGGAAGACGGCGTTGACACCGAGGATGCGCATGTGACCGCTCCCTCCTGGTCGAGGTCTGGGCACTCAGACGCCGAGCGCACTCACTCGACTACCAGCCGCAGCCGGCGCTAAACATCTGGTCGGGTGCGGTCACACGCCGCCCACCAGGCCGGACCGGGGTGTCGGGGCGGTTCTTCCACATGCGCACCGGCAACCTTCGGTGACGTCCCGCGACATCCGAGAGACCATGTTTGTCACCTTGGATGTGGGCTATGGGACGGGTGAGAGCGGGCGGTGTTCGCCCCGCCCTGTGCCGGGATCGCCGGCTCTGCGGCCAGGGGCACACGGCCCGGGCACGATCCGGTACGAAAGGAGCAGGACCATGGTGCGAAGCATCGACGAGGTGATGAGCAGCCCGGTCCGCACGGTCTCACCGGACACGTCACTGCACGAGGCGGCGGAGATCATGCGCGACGCGGACGTGGGCGACGTGATCGTGACCCGTGACAACAGGATCATGGGCATCCTGACCGACCGCGACATCGTGGTGCGCTGTGTCGCCGAGGGTGGTGATCCCCGCGAGCACACCGCCCAGGAGGTCTGCAGCTCCGAGGTGGCCACCATCCCGCCCCAGAGCGGGATCCGTGACGCGGTGGACATGATGCGCACCAACGCCCTGCGTCGGCTGCCCGTCGTGGACGGCGACCGCGTCGTGGGCATGGTGACCATGGGGGACCTGGCCCAGGCGATCGACGACAAGTCGGCTCTGTCCGATGTCAG
>CALGOD010000827.1 GCA_937957845.1 uncultured Nocardiopsis sp. | reverse complement strand
CCCCGTGCGGGCACAATGGGGGAGTGGCTCCCACACTTGTGACCAAAGAAGTGCGGCACGTTCGGCAGGTGGCTCCGACGCCCCCCGACGCCGACCGGGAACCGGTCGGTCGCGGCGAGGTCTCCTCTGCACTGGAACGGCTGGACACCTCCCCGGACCATCTGGACCACACCGTCTCCCGGCTCTCGCGGGCCGGTGCGCAAGACCCCGACCAAGAGGAGGGCGAAGGGCTCCCCGACGGCGGCAGACGCTCCGGATCCGACCTGGTACGGCTCTACCTGCGCGAGATCGGCCGAGTGCCACTGTTGACGGCCGAGGAGGAGGTGGAGCTGGCCCAGGCGGTCGAGGCCGGACTGTACGCGCAACACTGCGCGCCCCTGGAGGGGAAACGGACGCGGGAGGAGCTCCTCACCCTGGTGGAGGAGGGCAGGCGGGCCAAACGGCGCCTGGTCGAGTCCAACCTGCGCCTGGTCGTCTCCATCGCCAAACGCTACGTGGGCCGGGGTCTGCTTTTCCTCGACCTCGTCCAAGAGGGCAACCTCGGGCTGATCCGCGCGGTGGAGAAGTTCGACTACCGCAAGGGTTTCAAATTCTCCACCTACGCGACGTGGTGGATTCGCCAGGCCATCACACGGGCGATCGCGGACCAGGCGCGTACCATTCGCGTTCCCGTGCACATGGTCGAGACGATCAACAAGATCGTCCGGGTGCAGCACGAGCTGCACCAGCGGCTGGGGCGCGAACCCAGTACGGCGGAGATCTCCTCCGCGGTCGGATTCGGTGGCGAACGCATTCTGGAGATCCAGCGCATCGCCCGGGAACCGGTGTCGCTGCAGGCGCCCATCGGGGAGGAGGAGTCCGATTTCGGCGACTTCATCGAGGACCGTGACGCGGTCGTCCCGATGGAGGCGGCGGCCTTCACCGTTCTGCAGGAGCGACTGGGGGCGATCCTCGCGGGGCTGTCCGACAGGGAGCAACGCGTCATCAGACTGCGGTTCGGGATGGCCGGTGGTCATCCGCGCACCCTGGAGGAGGTGGGGCGCGAGTTCGGGGTGACCCGGGAGCGTATCCGCCAGATCGAGGCCAAGACCCTGGCCAAGCTCCGCCATCCCTCCCGGGCCGGAACCCTGCGTGACTTCCTCACCACCGACTGAGGATCCTCCGAGCGGTACGTTCGGCTCGGTCGGGGCCGGGCAGGACTGATCAAGAACAACGTGTGGGAGGGCCCCGGGGTTCCATGACGGCCTCATGTGGCCGACTCCGCCGGAGCGTCCGGTTTCTCGACTTCGGGGGTCTACGGTCGAAGGGTGACTTCCCCATCCGTCCCGAGTGCGGGGCGCCGACGTCGGCGGCGCTCCCCGCTCGCCTTGGGCGCGGCCGTGGTGGCCGCCGTCGTACTGATCACGGGGGTCTTCGTCGTGGCCACATCGAGGAATCCCGAGCGCATCGGCTACTTCGCCGACTGGAACGTGGCCAACCGCGGTTACACCGTCAAGGAACTGGACGACAGCGGCGCCCCCGAGCACCTGACCCGACTGATGTGGGCCTTCGGCGACGTCAGCTCGGAAGGTCTGTGCCACATCCCGGGGAACCACGACCAGCCTTGGGAGTTGTACCAGCGGCGCTACGACGCGCGGGACAGTGTCGACGGGAGGGCGGACGAGTACGAGCAGGAGCTCGCGGGCAGCCTCCACCAGCTGCGACTCCTCCAGGAGAAGCACCCTCGCCTGCGGGCCAGTCTGTCCCTGGGCGGATGGAACTGGTCGAAGCACTTCTCCGTCGCGGCACGTACCGAGGAGTCCAGACGGGAGTTCGTGTCCTCCTGCCTCGACCTGTGGTTGCGCGGGAACCTTCCGGTCCACGAGGAGGAGCCGCAGGGCGGGGACGGGGTGGCCGCCGGGATCTTCGACGGCATCGACCTGGACTGGGAGTGGCCCGGGGGAGGAGGGAATCCGGACAACGACGAACATCCCGATGACGCGGCCAACTTCACCCTCCTGGTGGCCGAGTTCCGCCGCCAGCTCGACGAGCTCTCCCGGGAGACCGGCAGGGACTACGTGCTGTCGGCGTCACTGCCCGGCGGGAGTACCGACGGCCAGGCCTACGACGGCGAGATCTTCGACCACCTCGACTTCGCCACCGTGCAGGGCTACGACTTCGCCGGCCCGTGGAACGAACGGACGGCCTTCCACTCCAACCTGTACACCCCGAGGTCCCGACCGGACGCCGACAGCGTCGACCAGGCCGTTCAGCGCTATCTGGACCTGGGCGCGCCCTCGGAGAAGCTGGTGGTGGGCGTTCCGGCCTTCGGCCGTGGATGGCGAGGGGTCGGCCCCACCGACGACGGGCTCGGTCAGGAGGCGGACGGACCGGCCGACGGCGGCTACGACGGGCCGACGATGGCCTTCTCCGACCTGCAGGAACACGAGGGCCGCCGCTTCCTGGACGAGGAGGCGGGGGCCTACTGGGTCTATGACGGCGACGAGTGGTGGACCTACGACGATCCCCAGGTCGTGGCGATCAAGGGCGAGTACGTGCTGGAACAGGGTCTGGGCGGGCTCATGGTGTGGAACCTGGACATGGACCCGAGCGGCGAACTGGTCCGTGCCATGGACGAGTCCCTTCGCGGCTGAGCGGGCAGCGCGGCACGCTTGCGACACCACCGGCCCACCCGCCACGCTGAACGGCATGGCCGACCCGCACAGCACCACAGAACGAACCGACATGACCGCCCTGCGCCGTGACCTGGAGAGCCGTGTCAGGGGCACGGTCGCCTTCGACGCGGGCACGCGCGCCCTCTACACCTCGGACGCCTCCAACTACCGGCGCGTGCCGTTGGCGGTGGTCATCCCCGAGACCGTGGAGGACTGTGCGACGGCCGTGCGCACCTGCGCCGAACACGGTGTACCGATCGTGCCCCGCGGCGGAGGCACCTCCATCGCGGGCAACTCCATCGGCACCGGTGTGGTCATCGACACCTCACGCCACCTGCGCGCCATCGAGCACATCGACCCCCAGGCCCGCACCGCCACCGTCCAGCCCGGCGTCATCCTGGACGACCTGCGCCGGGCCGCCTCCGAGCACGGGCTCACCTTCGCACCCGACCCCTCCACCCACAGCCGCTGCACCATCGGCGGCATGATCGGCAACAACGCCTGTGGCTCCCACTCGGTGGCCTGGGGCACCACCGCGGACAACATCGTCTCCCTGGACCTGCTGCTCAGCGACGGCACCAGGCTCACGGTGGGCTCCTACGACAGTGAGGAGCAGACACGGGAACTGGCCCGCAGGCCGGGGCGCGAGGGGCGGATCCACGCCGCGCTGGCCCGCCTGGTGGAGGAGTACCGCGCCGAGTTGCGCACCGCCATGCCCGACTTCCGCCGGAGGGTGTCGGGCTACGCGTTGGACCGGTTGCTGCCGGAGAAGGGCCGCAACGTCGCAGCCGCGCTGGTGGGCACGGAGGGCACCTGCGCTTTCGTGCTCGGCGCCACCGTACGCCTGGTCCGGACGCCCGCGGCCCGTGCCCTGGCCGTGCTGGGCTACCCGGACGCCCCCGCCGCCGCCGACGCCGTTCCCGCGTTGCTCACCCACCGTCCGCTCACCGTGGAGGGCATCAACCACCGCATGGTGGCCGCACTGGACCGTCACGGGACGGGATCGCGGGTGCCGCTGCCCGACGGTGGTGCCTGGCTCCTGGTGGAGGTCGCGGGGGCCGACCACGACGGGGCCGCCGAGGCCGCCCAGGACATGCTGGCCGGGCTCTCGGGCGCCGCCCGTCCCCAGGACGCACTCGTCGTCGCCGACCCCGCCCACCAAAGGGCCCTCTGGCGTATCCGCGAGGAGGGGGCGGGGCTCACCCAGCGCACGCCCACCGGAGACGAGGCCTGGTCCGGTTGGGAGGACGCCGCCGTACCGCCGGAGAACCTGGGCGACTACCTGCGCGACTTCGACCGTCTCATGGAGCGCCACGGCCGCTTCGGCGTGGTCTACGGTCACTTCGGTGACGGTTGCCTGCACGTGCGCATCGACTTCGAGCTCACCCATGAACGGGGCCGTCGCGAGTACCGGGCGTTCATGGAGGAGGCCGCGGAGATCGTCGTCAGGCACGGCGGCTCCCTGTCGGGTGAGCACGGTGACGGTCAGGCGCGTTCGGAACTGCTCACACGTATGTACCCCGAACGTCTCATCCGGGCCTTCGGCGAGTTCAAACGGATCTGGGACCCCGACGACCTCATGAACCCCGGCATCATCGTCGATCCGCTGACCCTGGACGCCGACGTCCGGGTGTCCGCGAGGATGTCGCCACCGCTGCTGTCGGAGGCGGTCCTGGCCTACCGGGAGGACGGTGGCGACTTCGCCAAGGTCCTGCGTCGCTGCACGGGAGTGGGCAAGTGCCGCCGACAGGAGGGGCCGGGCGTCATGTGCCCCAGCTACCAGGTCACCCAGGAGGAGAAGCACTCCACCCGTGGACGCGCCCGCCTGCTGTTCGAGATGGCCACCGGGGAACTCATCACCGACGGATGGCGGTCGGAGGAGGTGCGCGAGAGCCTGGACCTGTGCCTGTCCTGCAAGGGCTGTCTGAGCGACTGCCCGGCCGACGTGGACATGGCCTCCTACAAGGCCGAGTTCCTGCACCAGCACTACCGGGGTCGGGTACGCCCGGCCGCCCACTACTCGATGGGCTGGTTGCCGCTCTGGGCGCGCCTGGCCTCATTGGCCCCGGCCGAGGCCAACCGGCTCACCAGGACGCCCGGTGTCTCACGCCTGGCCAAGAGGGTCGCGGGGGTGGCGGCACAGCGCGATCTGCCCTCGTTCGCCCACACCACCTTCACCCGGGCCTTCCACCGCCGTGTCGCACGCGGCCAGGCCCGGGCGGACGGGCCTCGGGTGGTGCTGTGGCCGGACACCTTCGGCGAACACCTGAACCCCCACGTGCCGGCCGCCGCCGTACGTGTGCTGGAGGACGCCGGGTTCAGCGTGGTCCTGCCCCGAGGACGGGTGTGCTGCGGCCTGACATGGGTCTCCACCGGCCAGTTGGACGTGGCGCGCGCGGTGATGCGCCGCGCGGTACGGGCCCTGGCGCCGCTGGTGGAGGAGGGACTGCCCGTGGTGGGTCTGGAACCCAGCTGTACCGCTGCGCTGCGTCACGACCTGTTGGAACTGCTTCCCGGACCGGACAGCGAGAGGGTCGCCGGGGCCGTGCACACCCTGGCGGAGTTCCTGAACGAGTACGCCCCCCACTGGCAGCCGCCGAGGATCCCCGCCTCGGCCCTGGCCCAGGTGCACTGCCACCAGCACGCGGTGATCGGCTTCGAGGCGGATCGGGACCTGATCGCCCGTGCCGGGATCGACGGTGAGGTGCTGGACTCGGGCTGCTGTGGGCTGGCGGGGGACTTCGGCTTCACCGAGGGCCGTTACGAGGTGTCCACGGCCATCGGGGAGCGCGACCTGTTGCCCCGGGTGCGTGAGGCCTCCGCGGACACCCTGGTGCTCGCCGACGGCTACAGCTGTCGTACCCAGATCGCACAAGGCACGGGACGCCGGGCGCTGCACCTGGCCGAGGTCCTCGCACGGGGATT
>CALGOD010000826.1 GCA_937957845.1 uncultured Nocardiopsis sp. | reverse complement strand
AGGCCAGGCCGGAGACGATGACGACCCAGCCGAGGGTCTCGGTGCTCACCCACCGGCCCAGGTCCGCGTCGAGTGCGGTGCCTCCCACGGCCGACAACAGTCCGGTGCTCCTCTCCGAGACCCCCTCGGACAGGCCGCCGAAGCCGCCGAGCGTGGTGATCGCGACGACCGGGACGATCAGCAGGGCTGACCACATCATGGCCGCCTGCACCACGTCCGTGTAGGACACGGCGAGGAAACCACCGAGCACGGTGTAGAGCACGATGATGCCCACGCCGATGGCGACGGCGGGCACGGGGCCCAAACCGAAGACCTGGTCGAACAGGGCGGCCATGGCCACCAGGCCGGAGGCGACGTAGAAGAAGTAGAAGACGAGGATGAGGGCCGCGGAGACCCCGCGCAACAGGCGGGTGGGGTCGTTGAAGCGGTTCTCCAGGAAGGACGAGAGGGTCAGGGAGTCGGAGTCGCCACCGGCCCGGGCGTCGGTGACGCGTTCGGTGTACACCCGCAGCCGGGGTGCGAGGATGATCCAGCTTCCGGCGAAGCCACAGGCCAGGCCCACGGCGATCCAGGCCTCCCCCAGACCGGAGACGTAGACGGCGCCGGGCAGGCCGAGCAGCAGCCACCCGCTGAAGTCACTGGCGTTGGCGCTCAGTGCCGCCACCCAGCTGTTGAGCCGTCGTCCTCCGAGCACGAAGTCCGACTGCGAGGCGGTGCTCTTGTAGGCCCAGAGCCCGATGGCCACCATGGCGGCGAGATACAGGCCGAAGGTCACGATGGACCAGACCACGGAATCGTCCACGACCGGCTCCTCCTTTCCCGCGCGCGGTCGAGTCCCCGCGCGCCGGTTCGCGAATACGGCGGAGGATCCCTGCCCCCTGTTACCTGGATCACAAACTCGACTCGTGGAACGAACATCGTTTCGAGACCTCGTCGAGTCCTTGGGAGAGATCTCTTCTGGTTCGCCCCCGTCAGGGGCGGGAAATGTTCCGGGCAAAGTGGATACGAAAGAGGTCTTTCCAACGTGGCCACCCCCCTTACACCGAGTGGTCTACAGCCACATGAGCCGTCCTGGCAGATGCGCGTGCTCGACCGAGACGACCCCTTCAGTGAGGTCATGGGCGGTGCCGTACTCCTGTCCCCCGACCTCCTTGTCACGTGCGCGCACGTCGTCAACGCGGCGCTCGGCCACCACGGAGACGAGGAGGAGCATCCAGGGGCGGACGCCGAGGTGTTCCTCCAGTCCTTCGACGACCGGGTGTGGAAGGCCTCGGTCGACACCCGACTGTGGTCGGCGGGACCGCAGAGCCGGGACCTGGCCCTGCTGAAGCTGAGGAGCGGGGGCCCACCCGACACCGCCTTCCCCGTGCTGTGGGGCTGCGCGGACCTGTCCCCCGGACAGACGCTGTTCACGAGCGGCTACCCCGAGGGCATGCGCTCCCTCCACGCCTCCCTGCTCTACCAGGGTCGAGGCGGTCCCACGACGGCCACCCGCCAGGTGGAGACACCCGAGTCGCGACCGGTCCGGATCACCCCGGGGTTCAGTGGCTGCGCCGTGCGCACCGAGACCGGCGAGCTGGTGGGCATCATGCAGAAGACCCACCACTACGCGTGGAACGATCCCGAGCGACCGGCCGGCATCGCCTTCATCCTTCCGGTCGAGGAGCTCGTCGGCACGAGGGGCGACGGCGACGGCGACGACGTCTCGGCCCAGCGCCTGGCGGACGAGTCCCTGTGCGGCAGGCCCGCCTACGACAAGTTGCACGACCTGCTGGACTCGGTCTCCTTGGAGGAGGTCCCTCCTGACGATCTGCTGCGCCCCAACGAGCGACGCCAGCTCAGGCGGCACGGTTCGGGCACGACCGCCTGGCGTGTCCTCACCGCGCTGTGGGACCTGGTTCCGCCCTTCGGGGAGCCGCCGCTCCGAGTGGTCTGGGTGCACCACGTCTATCAGCGGATCAGGCGTCATCGGCCGCTCCCGCCCACGGTGTGGTCGTGGATCAGGCAGGAGGCCTCACCGATGGGGCCCGACTGGGAGGAGGCGTTGACCCGAGACCGGGACCGCCGTCTCCTCAAACGCAGGGAGGCGGACCTGACCACCGTCGTGTCCCCCGTCTCCGACGGCGAGGTTCCACCCGACACCGTGGTCCTCTTCGACCTGGAACCGGTGGCGGGTGGTTATCGGCTCTCGCACGGCATCGCCCACAGGGAGGAGCAGGGGTATCGGTTGCTGCCACAGGACACGAAGCTGGTCGGCGAGCCGGACATCTGTGACGAGATCGGCGACCTCATGGGCGAGGCCACCCTGCAGAGACTGGTCACACCGAACGAGGAGTCGCTGCGGCTACGCGTCCTGCTGCCGAGGGACCTGCTGCACCTGAACCTGGGCCAGGCCACCGCCCATCGCGACCTGATGGAGTTCCCACCTCGACTCTGCACGAGATCGTCTACCACGTCCGCGAAAGGGCACGGACACCGAACCACCTGGGGGCCGCGGGCCGCTGGCGCATGCGTTCGGAGAAACAGCGGGGCAACGCACTGGTGAAGGACGTCAACTCCTTCGCCACATGGGATCACGAGGCGAGCGAGGTGGTGAACGCGCTCAGCAGAGAGGACTTCACCGTATGCGCCATGGATTCCGACGATGAGAATATCCGTCACTTCTATGACGCCGCTCTTTACCATGGAATCCCCACCATCATCAGGGGCCCCAAAGAAACGGTGTTCAGCCTCTTCAAGGAACTACTCGACCGGGAGCCCGAACACCGGGTGATGATCTCCGGACTCGCACGTTATCTGCGTGACCGCTCACGGGTGAATAGAGAAATCCGTGAAGTGGCACTGATACATGACTTCTTCGGAGACGCCCTGGTGGAGGAGATACTCAGGGACCAGGGAGGTGACGAGGGACCGACTCCCCTTGAGGAATCAGGACTCTGAGGGATCATGGAGGGAGAACACAACCCGGGACCGCTCTCTTGACACACCGCACGTCCACGCTCTCGACCCCCCACCGCACCTTTTCTCCTTTCCACTCCCATCCGCCGTGGAGACCTTGCCCCGCAGGAGCGTCGGCGACACCGGCAAGCCGCTTCCGTGATCTCCCACCTCCTTCGCTAAGATATTTCCGGTCGGGTTCCATCCTTGGAAGGGAAAACTTCACGGGAGAGCAGGAACAGGCCCACCGAACCATATTCGGGTCATCGAGGGCAAAACGACATCATGGATGATTTTTCGCACAGGTATCCCCATGCGTTCGGCAACCTGACAGGCGGACCGTCCCGACTGGTCGTCCTCGTCGACTCCTCACCTCTCATGACCCTGCACCGGCACACCGTCACACGGATGATCGAGGAGGCCGAACGATCGGGCTGCCCGGTCGTTCGTTTCCTTCCCGACCTCCCTTCGCCCCTCGCGACCGAGCACGACGTGGCGGCGGCCGTCATCGTCACCGACGTACAGGACCGGGCATGGCGCCGGCCACGACTACGCGCGTGGACCGCGTCGGTCGCCTCACGTGTACCCACCGCGCTCCTTCACCTGCTCGACCGCTCCGTCTGGTCCCGGGGGGCGCTCACACCTCGGCCGATGCGCCTGGCGGGTTCCGATCCCCGCTCTCCGGCCTCCTGGTCATCGGCGGGCTCCCAGGGCGACGTCGAGGGCACCGCCCCTTCCCCGGACACGGCGGTGCTTCCGGTCCTGGAGTTCGGACCGGACGCCCTCGGCACATGGGACTCGGTGGTACACGGTCGCAATGGCACGTGGGAGGCGGACGTGTGCGTCATCCCGTCCGATGGAGCCCGCCCTCCCCACACCGTTCCCTGGGACCCCGACCCGGTGTCGCGTTTCCTCTCCCACGCCTCACGTGGAGCGCGCGAGCTCGCGGTGCGACTCACTCAGGCCCCGGTCAACCTCCCGGTGGCCGAGCTGATCCAGCGCAATGCCCCCCACTCCCACCGTGACAGGCGTGCCGCCGCCACCGAGATCGCCGAGGTGTTCGGCGGCGAGCTGATGGATCCGACCCTGCCCGTGGGAGACCTGGACGATCCCGCCGCCTCCGCCCTGGATTTCCTGCCCGGTGTCCGCCGTGACCTCCTCGGCCGCTTCGGTGACCTCAGCGTCATGCGATCGGTGTACTACTCCCTCGGCGTCGAGTTCAAGGACGCGGCCCGGGTCTACCGCTGGCTGGGACGGATCGAGACCGGAGCACCGCTGATCACCTCCCTCGACGGGGAGGAGTCCCTGGCCAGAGCCATGCTGCCCGCGCTGTCCGAGATGCCGGGGGAGTACCGCCGTTTCGCCCAGCACCTGCGCGCCGCCTTGGACGGGACACCGGGGACCTCCGCTTCTCCACGCAGCACCGCCTCCACCGCCGTACCGCCGGCGAAACCCGCCACCCCTCGAGAGGAACCGAGCCCGACCGTGACCGACTCCCGTACCCCGACCACGGAGCCCCAGTCCCTCCCCTCCGAGCCCACGCTCTCCCGATCCGGGAGGAAGCAGGGAAGGACCCGATCCCTGGCCAGGCTCCGCGGCGTTCCCCCGCACAACCTGAACTTCACCGGGCGCGAGGAGATCCTCACACGCGTCCACAGAACGCTGTCGGAGTCCGTGGGCGGTGTCTACCTGCTGGCGGGCGGCGGCGGTATCGGCAAGACCCAGATCGCCACCGAGTACGCGCACAGGTACCGGGACGACTACGACCTCATCTGGTGGCTGCCCGCCAACAGCGCCGCCGACGTCCAGCAGTCCTACGTGCGCCTGGCCCGGTACCTGGGTATCGGTGAGGAGTCCGGCAACCCGGAGAAGACGGCCCAACAGGTCCGGGACAGGTTGGAGTCCGATCCCGACGTGGGACACTGGCTCCTCGTCTTCGACGACGTCTCCGACCTCGGCCAACTGGACGACGAGAACCTCCTGCCGGTGAGCGGCCTCGGCGACACCATCATCACCTCGCGCGACCAGAGCTGGATCCCCAGCGGCCGCAGCGAGGGCTCGGTCGTCCCCAGTCTGAGCCCCGAGGAGAGCGTCGCCCTGCTCCGCAAGGTCTGCCCCCAGGGCCTGGAGGACGACAGGGACGCCCTTCGCATCGCCGAACGGCTGGAGCACCTTCCCCTGGCCCTGGCCCAGGTGGGCGCCTACCTACGCGACTCGTTGATGAGCGTCACCGACTTCCTCGACCTGCTCCGCAACAAGTTCGACGAGCTGGTCACCCATGTGGAACCGGAGGACCTGTACCCCCTGCCTCTGGCCGCCGCCTGGAACATGCAGCTCGAGGACCTGCGACGCGCCACGGGAGGGGACCGCACGCTCAAGAGGATGGTCCGCGAGTTCGTCCAGCTGTGCTCCTTCTTCGGGCCCCGGCCACTGCCGCGCACCCTGTTCCACCGGGCCCGAGGCCTGAGCGCCAGCCCGGAACTGACCCAGATCCTGGGCAACGAGATGGCCCTGTCCAAGGTGCTGCGGTACGTGAGCAGGCACAGTCTCGCCGAGTTCGACCGGACCAACCACACCTTCCAGATGCACGTCACCTTCCAGAGCGTCGTGCAGGGCACGCTCACCGACGAGGAGCGCGTGCGCTACCGGGACCTGGCCCACCGCCTCCTCGCGCAGAGCGACCCTCTCGGTCCCGAGCTTCCGCAGAACTGGTCCGACTACCAGTTGCTGTTCAGCCACGTGAGGGCCTCCGAGGCCTGGCGCAGCCATGACCCCCAGGTCCGTGGTCTGGTCCACAACGTGATCAGGTATCTGGTGGAGACCGGCAACGAAAGAGCCGCACTGGACCTGGCCGACCGCGCCATCAAGGCCTGGTACGACGACACCGCCCAGCGGTTCCAGGTCCAGCTGATCCGTACCGAGATCCTCCGGCTCCGGGGCGACGATGAGCTCGCCCTCGCCGAGGCGGAGCGGATGTACGCGGAGCAGAGGGAGTTGGAGGGTCCGGACAGCGAGGAGGCTTTGGACGCCAACCGGGCCCGCGCCCTCGCGCTCACCCATCTGGGCCATTTCGACCAGGCTCTGTCCATGTACGAGGAGATCCATCGGACCAGGACCGTGCTCTTCACCGAGGAGGACGAGAAAACCCTGGTCAGCGCACACGACATCGCCGCGTGCCTACGCCGTCTGGGCCGGTTCCAGGAAGCGTTGGAAATGGACCGCCGCACCCTTGAACAGCGCAAGTACCTGTTCGGCACGAACGGCATTCCGACCCTGCGCACTCAGATGTCCATCGGCCTCAGTCTCATGGCCCTCGGCCATCTGGAGGAGGCCCGGAAGACTCTGGAGGACTGCCAGAGGCGCTTCGAGGCGGCCGAGGCGGACGCCAGCGCCCACAGTTCGGACATCCCCGTCTTCCTTTCCGTGGTCAACCGCAGGCTCGGCAACCACGATCTCGCCCTAGAGCTGTCCGAGCAGGCACGCCGGGAGACCATCGCGCGTTACCGGCCGCGTACCCGGCCGACACTGCACATCAACAGCATTCACATGGTGAACCTGGCCTTCACCCGTCGCATGGATGAGGCCCGGGAGCTGGCCGAGGACCTCCTGGAGCACATGGACGACATGTTCCCCAGTCGCCATCTCTTCCCGTGGGCCTCCCGGGTCAACGCGGCGATCGTCTTCCGGGCAGCGGGCGAGTACGAACGGGCCCATGAGCTCGACCGCACCGCTTTGTCGAAGATCCGCGACCTTTTTCCGGACGCTCAGGTCACCCTCGCCGCGGTCGAGGTCAACCTGAGCAATAACCTGTTCGCGTTGGGGCGGCTCAAGGAGGCCCGAGCCCAGGACGCAGCGGCTGTGGAGCTGTGCCGGGAATCCCTTGGCGAACATCACCTCTTTCTGACCACTGCCCGGCGCAATCTGTTGATCAGTCGCCGAGCGCTGGGAGAGGACGTCCAAGAGGAATGGGAGGCCCTGCGAGACCTGTACGCGGCTCAGTTCGGTCTCGACCATCGCTTCGTGACCACGATGGCGAATTTCGTCCGGTTGGACACCGACATCATCCCGGTCGGTAACTGAGACGTGCGCCCCGGAAAATAGGATCACGGCCCTCAGAGCAGGGACGAGAGCAAGGACAGCCACTCCCTGGAACCGAACCGCAGGACTTTCCCGTCCGGTT
>CALGOD010000825.1 GCA_937957845.1 uncultured Nocardiopsis sp. | reverse complement strand
CCGCGAGGTCGGCGGCGGCCACCAGTCCGGCCACGCCCGCTCCCACGACCACGACGTCGCAGCTCTGCGGCAGATCACTCATTCGGCCAGCGTAGGTCAGCGGTGTCCGCCGGGCCCGTACGCCGGACGGCGAGCCGTGTCGCATCCCCGTGCCCCGTCCCCACGAAGGGCGGTTCTTCGGTCGCACACCGGTTTTCGACCGGCTCGCTAGGATGTGGACAGGCGCGGCACCGGCCCGGCCCGCCCTCCCCCCTGCCCTGGGCCCGGGGAGGACTCGCGTGCACCGACCCCAGCCCCTCCGATTCCCGAGTTACACGGAACTGTACGGCCGACCGTTCGAGGTCCTCGCCTTCTGCTGGGCCACGTCCGTCCTCCTCTTCATCACCACCGCCGGAGCGAAAGCCCTGGCCGTTGTCACCCAGGAGGCCCTCTGGTTCGGCCTGGACCCGGTATGGGCGGCGGCGGCCGAAGCCCTGGCACACACGCTCGGGATCGCTTCGCTGGTGATCTCACCGGGATGCCTCGTCCTGATGGCGGTGCTCTTCCCCATGGTGCAGCCCGTGGGCCCGAAGCTCCTGCCTCCCTGGACCACGCGGGAGCGACTGCACCAAGCGCGGACCCTTATCCGGGACCGTGCGCTGAGCGATGATCCCTGGACCGGCCTGCTCGCCCGCTCCTATGCCGGTGTCCGGTGGAGATGGGGAGGCTGGGTGATGAACTCGTCCCTGGCGAACGGCCACCTCGTCCTGTGCTGCCTTCTGAGCGCGGGCGGCGTGTTCATGATGCTGGAGGCGCAGGACCCCGCCGCTCTGACGATAGGCCTGTACGTGTGCCTCTTCTTCCTCGCCGCAGGTGCGGCGAACCTCGTGTTGAGGCCCGAGATCAGGCGTATGCGCGACTTCTGCCACCTCTACGACTCGGCCTACCACGGGGGGAACGTCCCGGTGTTTCGGAAACGCTCGTCCCTGTCCGCCTGGATCCAGCGCCGCCCCCAGCGTGACCCCCACGGGTACAGGGTCGCCTTCGGAGTCGGCACCGGGATCTTCTGCGGCGTCTTCGTCGGCCTCTCCATGGCCCTCCTCACCCCGTTCACCTTCCGCAACATGGGAGAGAACACCCCGGACATCCTGCCCTTGAGCGTGATCTCGGGGATCGTCGTCGCAGTGGTCATGGGGATCTTCTCCGCCATACCGATGTCCCCGGACTCCCCTTCCCCCGAAGCCCGACCGCGCCCGGAGGGGTGAGACCGGACGGCTGCTCCGAGCCGGGGCCCCCGGGCCCGATCCCGTGGCCAACCGCCTCGCCCGCATCCGGGCCGAGACGACGTTGAGGATCCGCAGGGGGCGCCGCACGACGCCCCCTGAGGCGAGCCCGTCTCCGGTCAGGACCCCAGAGCCCGGAACCTGCGGACACAGAGCGGGAAGAAGATCGCCGTGATCACCAGCGGCCAGACCACCGCCATGAGGACGGCGTTCTGCGCGATCCAGCCCTCTCCTCCCCAGCCCGGGTTGCCGAACAACTCACGGGCGGCGGCAACGGTGGAGGACAGCGGGTTCCAGTCCGCGGCGACGCCGAGCCAGAGCGGCATGGTCGTCGTGGCGACGAACGCGTTGGACAGGAAGCCCAGCGGGAACTCCAGGAGGTGCACGGCGGAGACCGCGCCCTCCCCCCGGGCGAGCAGGCCCACGTAGACGCCCACCCACACCAGGGAGAAGCGCAACAGCAGGAGAAGTCCGAACCCGGCCGCGGCCTCGCCGAGGGTGCCGTTCCACTGCCATCCCACCAGCAGTCCGCAGGCGACCAGCAGGGCGAGGGTGATCGTGGACCTGAGCATGTCCGCCGCGCAGCGTCCCACCACGACCGCCGAGGACGCCATGGGCATGGCGCGGAACCGGTCGGTCACCCCACGCGCGGCGTCGTCGGACACGGCGGTGACCGTCTCCCCCACCCCGAAGACCATCGCCATGGCGAACATGCCGGGCATGAGGAACTCCCGGTAGTCCCCGCCGCCGGGCACGGTCATCGCCCCGCCGAAGAGGAATCCGAACATCAGCACCATGAGGACCGGGAAGAGCAGGCCGACGAGGAGCCGTCCGGGACGGCGCCGCCAGTGGGCGAGTTCGCGACGGGTGAGGGTCCACCCGTCCGCGAGCGCCCACAGAAAACGGTCGGCGGCGGTGGGCTTCCCCGCCGTCCGGGTCGTGGTGTCGTTCATCGGACCTCCTCCGTCCTGTCGCCGACCAGGTGCAGGAACACCTCGTCCAGGGTCGGGCGGCGCAGGGCGATGTCCTCCACCGCGACTCGTGCCTCCTCCAGCACTCGTGCCACCTCCACGAGGGTCGTGACACGGTCCTCGACCCCGACACTGATCCGGCGGGTGTCGGCCTCGGTCTCGGGCGGACCGTCCGCCAAAGGCGCGATGAGGGCGGCGGCCCTGTCGAGGGCGGCGGCGTCGCGCAGCACCACGTCGAGTCGGTCCCGACCAAGACGGGACCTGAGTTCCTCGGGGGTGCCGTCGGCCACCACACGGCCCGAGTCGACCACCGAGATCCGGTCGGCCAGCTGGTCGGCCTCCTCCAGGTACTGGGTGGTGAGCAGCACGGTCGTGCCGCCCGCCACCAGGGCGCGGACCGCGCTCCACACCTCGTTGCGACCCCTCGGGTCGAGCCCGGTCGTGGGCTCGTCCAGGAACAGCACGGGCGGGGAGGTGATCATGCTCGCCGCCAGGTCCAGTCGGCGGCGCATGCCCCCGGAGTAGGCACCGACCGGCTTCCCTCCGGTTTCGGTCAGGTCGAAACGCTCCAGCAGTTCGTCCGCCCGTGTGGCGGCACGTCGGGCGCCCAGGTGATGGAGGCGTCCGAACATCTCCAGGTTCTGCCGCCCGCTGAGCACCTCGTCGACGGCGGCGTTCTGCCCCACCAGACCGATGCTGCCGCGCACCAGGTCCCCCCTGGTGGCCACGTCGTGCCCGGCGACGCGGGCGGTGCCCTCGTCCGCGCGCAGCAGGATGGTCAGGATCCGTACCGCGGTGGTCTTGCCCGCGCCGTTGGGCCCGAGCAGCCCGCACACGCTTCCTGTGGGCACGGACAGGTCGAACCCCCTCAACGCCCAGTTCCCGCCGTATCTCTTCCCCAGATCGTGCGCGGTGATCGCGCACCCGGTCGTCTCCACAGTGCTCACTCCCCGAGCTCGGCGACTGTTGACGTACGCCGTACTGTACGTCGCACGAGACAAGGAACGCCAGAGGCCCCCCGATAATTCCGTACGCCGTACTGAATCTTTTTCCGGGACCCCCGGCGCCTCGGCCGGGGGGCGTTCCATCCCCGAGAGCACGCCGGACGAACGCCCGCAAGCCCCGGAGAACCCCGCTTTCCGGCGCGCCGGGCCCCTTGGTTTGATGGGAGGACCCCCGACAGGAGTGGAGAAGCGTGTCGAACACCCGAACCACGCCGCCCCCGAGAACACGCGGACACACCCCGGAGCCGCGTTCACCACCGCCCCCGACAGGAACCCCGGACGCCCGCGGCCCCTGGCGCTACCTGTGGTGGCTCATCGCCTCCCAGCCCGGCCGGGTCCTGACCGGGTCCTTCTGGGGCACCGTCTGGATGATCGGCACGGTGGTGCCGCCCTACCTTCTGGCACGCGCCGTGGACGACGGTCTGCGTGCCGGGGACCGGAGCGCCCTACTGCTGTGGGTGGCGGCGATCGCACTGCTGGCGGCCTTCAACGCCATCTCGGCGATCATGCGTCACCGCACCATGACCCTCGTACGTTTGGACGCCTCACTGCGCACCATGCGGGTGGTGGCCGCACACGCGGCCCACACGGGCGCGGCCCTTCCCCGCCGGCTCTCCTCCGGGGAGCTGTCCGCCGTGCAGTCCCTGGACGTGGGCCGGATCGCGCACATCCTCACGATGACCGGGCCCGGCGTGGGAGCGGCCATCGCCTACTCGGGCGTCGCGGTCCTGCTCTTCACCGTGTCCCCCATGCTGGCGGCGGTCGTGGTGATCGGTGTACCTCTGCTCGTGGTGACCATCGGACCGCTCCTGCGCGGTCTGCATGGAAGACAGGGGGAGTACCGGGAGCGGGAGGGCGCCCTGACCACCCTGGCGGCCGACATCGTGAGCGGACTGCGGGTGCTGTGCGGCATCGGCGGCAAGGAGCGGTTCGCCGCCCGGTACAGGGAGCGCTCGACCGAACTGCTGCACCAGGGTTACCGGCTCGGCTCGACCAACAGCTGGTTCGAGGCCGTCAGCACGTGCCTGCCGTTGGTCTTTTTGGCCGCGGTCACCTGGATCGCCGCCAGGCTGACGCTGGCCGGGGAGATCACCGTGGGCGAGATGGTCGCCGTGTACGGCTACGTGGCGGCCCTCATCGGCCCGGTGTTCTTCCTGGTCGAGGCGGCCGGCGGCCTCACGCACGGGTACGTGTCGCTGAACCGGGTGGTACGGCTGCTGCGGTCCGCTCCCCCTCCCTCGGGAAACGGCGCGCCTCCCCCGGAGGGACCCGCCGAGCTGGTGGATCCGCGGAGCGGTACACGGATCCCACCGGGGCTGATGACCGCCCTGGTGTCGGTGGAGCCGGGGGCCGCGGCCGAGGTCGTGGAACGCCTCGGCCGGTACATCGACTCCGACGCCACCTGGGGCGGCACCGCACTGCGCGACATGGACCTGAAGCCCGTACGCGACCGCGTCCTCGTCGGTGACAACGAGGCCTACCTGTTCGCCGGTCCACTGCGCGAGATGGTCGACGTGCACGGGAACCGGAGCGACCAGGACATCACCGGGGCGCTTCGGACCGCGGGAGCACAGGACATCGTCCCCGGCCTGCCCGACGGGCTCGACTCGATGATGCAGGCACAGGGACGCGATCTGTCCGGTGGACAGCGCCAGCGGGTGCGGCTGGCCCGCGCGGTCCTGGCCGAGCCGGAGGTGCTCTTGGTCGTCGAGCCCACGTCGGCGGTGGACGCGCACACCGAGGCGCTGGTCGCCGCCCGGCTGCGCGAGGACCGCCGAGGCCGTACGACCGTGGTGGTGAGCACCTCCCCGTTGCTGTTGGCCAGAGCCGACCGGGTGATCCTGCTGGCCGGGGGACGGGCGGTGGCCTCGGGCACGCACACCGAACTGCTCGCCACACGCCCGGACTACCGCTCGCTGGTACTGCGCGGAGCCGACGAGGAGAACACATGAGCACGGGGACCGGAAAGCGGGACGAACACCTGCCGGTGGCGGAACCCGCCACCGTACGTCGAGACGTCCGGAGGCTGTTGCGCGCGGGCCGCGGACAACTGACCTGGGTCGTGGTGCTGACCTGCCTGTCCAGTGCGTCCGGCCTGGCCGGCCCCTACCTGTTGGGGCGGATCATCAACCTGTTGGAGTCCGGGACGGCCTCCGTCACGACCGTCGACGGGCTGGCCGCCGGCGTCCTGGTGTGCGCGCTGGCGCAACTGGTGCTGACCCGGTACGCGCGACTGTGCGCGTACCGCTTCGGTGAGCGCACGCTCGGACGGCTGCGCGAAGAGTTCGTGGACCGGGTCCTCGCCCTGCCGACCCGGGTGGTGGAGCGTTCGGGGACCGGTGACCTGACCAACCGCGCCACCGGCGACATGGGGGTGATCGGCGGAACCTTGCGAGGAGCGGTCCCCGAGGTGTTCCCCGCCGTACTGCAGACCCTCTTCCTGCTGGCGGGGGTGTTCTGGCTGAGTCCTCCGCTCGGCCTGCTCGTCCTGGTGGGCGTACCCCCTCTCTGGCTGGCCATGCGCTGGTACCTGCGCCGGTCGCGCACCGCCTACCTGGCCGAGGGTTCGGCCGCCTCGACCACGTTGGAGGGAGTGACCGCCACGGCCGAGGGCGGGCGCACCGTGGAGGCCTTCGGCCTGCAACGGGAACGGGTGGCGCGTACCGAGGAGGACGCCTGGGAGCTCTACCGGGCACGACGGGCGACCCTGCGTCTGCGATCGGTGCTGTTCCCGGTGGGCGACCTCTCGCTCGCCCTGCCCACGGCGGTGGTCCTACTGGTCGGCGGGCTGTTCTATCTGGACGGCCGCATGAGTCTGGGAGTGGTGGTGACCTGTTGTCTGTACATGCAGCAACTGCACTCCCCGGGCAGCCAGATCATGTACTGGGCGGAGCAACTCCAGAGTGGTGCGGCGTCGTTCGCCCGTGTGCGGGGTGTGGGAGAGGCCGCGGCGTCGGTGTCCCCCGGTGCCGTGACACGGGTCCCCGCCGACGACCGGATCGAGGTTCACGGCGCCCGTTTCGCCTACACCGGCGACAGGGACGTCCTTCGCGGGATCGACCTGACCGTGCTTCCGGGCGAGCGGCTGGCGGTCGTGGGCCCGTCGGGGGCCGGCAAGACCACACTCGGCCGTCTGCTGGCCGGGGTGGACTCGCCCCGCTCGGGAAGTGTGCTGGTGGGCGGAGTGCCCGTGGCCGAGCTGGCGCCCGAGGAACTACGTCGGCGGATCGTCCTGGTCAGTCAGGAGCACCACGTGTTCGTCGGAACGCTGCGCGAGAACCTGGCCATCGCCGCCGAGAACGCCGATGACGACGTGCTGCTCGGCGCGCTGTCCGCGGTGGGGGCGGACTGGGCGCGCGAACTGCCCGAGGGGTTGGACACCGCACTGGGCGCGGGCGGCGTGAAGCTGGACGCCGCCCGGGCCCAGCAGTTGGCTCTGGCCCGTGTGGTGCTGGCCGACCCGCACACGGTGATCCTGGACGAGGCGACCTCACTCCTGGCCCCCACCGCCGCACGGAACACGGAGCGGTCGCTGGCGGCCGTGTTGGAGGGGCGGACGGTGATCGCGATCGCGCACCGGCTGCACACCGCGCACGACGCCGATCGGGTGGCCGTGGTGGAGGACGGAAGGATCATCGAGCTGGGCGCCCATGAGGAGCTGGTGGACGCCGGCGGTCCCTACTCGGCCCTGTGGAGGTCCTGGCACGGTACCGCCGAGGTGTGAGCCCCGTCGGGCAGGGGGCCGTGGGGGGCGGAAGTACCCGCACGGCCCCGAGGAACCGGTGTCCTCAGCGACGTGTGGCCCGTACCAGGGCGACGGTGGCCAGAGCGAACAGCACGCCCCCCGCCAGCCAGTAGGGGGTCCACAGGAACAGGTGCCAGT
>CALGOD010000824.1 GCA_937957845.1 uncultured Nocardiopsis sp. | reverse complement strand
TGCGGTGTCATCGTGAGGGTGTTTCCAGCCGTCTGCACTCGTTCGTGGTCATCGGCCGCACCGCGGACTCACCGGAGGAGAGGGGTCAAGGCCGTGCCACCCCGTTCTGGTAGGCCCACACCACCGTTTGCAGCCGGTCCCGGGTCCCGATCTTGGTCATCACCCTGCCCAGGTGCGACTTGACGGTGCTCGTCTCGATGAACAGTGCCTCGCCGATCTCGGCGTTGGACATCCCCTGGGCGAGCAGGCGCACGATCTCCGCCTCGCGGGCCGTGAGCAGATCGAGGATCTCGCCGCCGGCCGGCCGCGCGGGCCTGCGCCGGGCGAACTCGGCCATCACCCGGCGGGTCACCGCCTGGTCCACCAGCCCGTAGCCCTTGGCGAGTCGGCGCACGGCGTCGATCAGGTCGTCGGGATCGGTGTCCTTGAGGATGAACCCGCTCGCCCCGGCCTCCAGAGCGCCGAAGACGTACTCGTCGAGGTCGAAGGTGGTGACGATGAGGATCTCGGGCGGGTCCCCCTCGGCGCGGGAGAGGATCCGCCGGGTCGCGGTCAGCCCGTCTCCGCCGGGCATGCGCACGTCCATGCAGATGACGTCGGGACGGAGGCGTTCGGCGAGTTCGACCGCCGTGGGTCCGTCGCCGCACTCTCCGACCACCTCGATGTCGTCCACCAAGTCGAGGATGACGCGGAAACCGGCTCTGACCACGGACTGGTCGTCCACGAGAAGCACCCTGATCACTGCGTTCCCCCTGTGTCGGAGACCGTCCCGGAGGACGAGGAGGTCTCCCGGTCGACGGGCAGTTCCAGACGGACCCGCCACCCGCCCCCGAGCGTGGGACCCGCCTCCAGATCGGCGCCCACGAGATGCGCCCGTTCCCTCATACCGAGCAGGCCGAGGCCCCGTGGCGCGTCCTCCGTTCTCTCCTTCGCGGCCTTGCCGCCGTCTCCGGTCCCGTTGTCGACCTGAAGGACGACCCGTGAGTCGCGGTACTCCAACCGCAGACGCACGGGCGCGTTCGGCGCGTGTTCGCGGGCGTTGGAGAGCGACTCCTGCGCCACTCTGTAGACGGTGACGTCGGCGACCGGCGGCAGTTCGTACGTTTCTCCCTCCAAGACCAGCTCGACCGAGCACCCCAGAGCGCGTTCGGCCCGCACCAGGCGCTCGATCGCCGCGGCGCCGGGGACGGGCGCCCCCGAGTGGGACAGCCCGTCGCCCGAGGACGCGGCTTCCTCCCCGGGATCGCGCAGGGCCCCCACGATCAGCCGCAGATTGCGAAGGGTCTCCCTGCCCTGGGAGCGGACCCAGGACATCGCCTCGCGGGCGGCCTGGTCGTCGCGGCCCACCAGACGCTCGGCGGCCCCCGCCTGGACGACCATGCCGGACAGGTGGTGGGCGGCGATGTCGTGCAGTTCGCGTGCCATGCGCGCCCGTTCGGCCATGATCGCGCCCTCCGCCCGTTCCCTCTGCCGCTGGATCACCTCGGCGGCGCGCACACGTGTCAGTTCGATGAAGCGGCGCCGGGTCGCGGTGTGGACCCCCACGAGCGCGGAGCCCACATAGACGGCCGCGGTGATGACGAGCTGTCCGAGGACCACCATCAGGTGCTCGCCGAAGGTCGAGGGCCGAACGACCAGGGCCTCCGGATCCAGGAGGGGATCGGACAGCGCCCCCGTCAACAGGGTTTCCGCCAGGACGTGGAGGAGCGTGACGGACGCCAGGACCCACGCCAACCGACGCGGCGGCAGCAAGGTGCCGCAGGTGTAGGCGGCGATGAGCGGGGCGATCCCCTGAGCCGCCACATGAGGGGGCAGGAAGACGATGGTGCCGACCTGGGCGAGGGTCACCACGACGAGGCACAGGAGCGGGTTCACACGCCGTGTCCACAGGGCGCGGGACTGCGCGAACGTCAGAAGGAGGAGGACGGCCACAGTGGTCGGAGAGAGTAGGAGGTCCTCCACCCTCGCGATGAGGACCGTCGCCGACCAGAGCATGACGCAGGAGAACAGCGCCACGGACACCGCCAGGAGGCCGTCACGGGCGAGTGCGGAGCGCAGACCCAGACGGTTCAGTCGCTCGTCGAACCACGTCGTCAGCCTGGAGGCCGGGCCCTCCACCCCGCCTCCGATCCCCTCCGGTGCCCGGAGGTCTACGGCGTCGCGGGTTCCGGTGTCGTCGGTCGTCGCATTCACTGCTTCCTCGGTTCCTCGGCGTCGTGAGCATGATGCCTCATCAGGGGACACGGGGCGCTCCGGAGGAGGACGCTCCTCCGGAGCGCCCCGTGCCCCGACGGTGGTCAGTACGTCATGTCGGTACCGAGCAGGCCGGAGACGGCGGCGAAACAGGCCACTCCGACCAGTGCCAGCAGGACGAGGGCGCTCCCCACGTAGCGCTTCCAGCCGGAGCGGCGCCGGACGTCGTCGAACAGGACCACGGCCGCGGGGACGACGGCCAGGACGCCGAGCCACTGCGCCGCAAGGACCGCGTACAGCACCCCTCCGGGCACGGGGTGGAGGCTCATGGCCAGGAAGATCGCGATGACCCAGCCCACGAGAGCGGCCAGAGCGCAGCCCACACCCACCCTGGTCAGGACACGGGCCGTGCGCCCGGCCCGGTTCCGGGGCGGCAGGGACGCGAAACGGCGCACCACCGCACCCCCAGGCAGGCTCAGCGCGGCGACGAGCAGGACCAGGACGGAGGAGATGGCCACGGGCAGGACCAGTGAGGCCTGGCGTGTGGTGTCGGTACGCAGGAGGGTGAAGGCCGAGGTGTGACCGATCGCCTCCACCTGGTCCCCTTCCACCCGCATCGCCAACAGGCTCTGCCCCCCGACCTCGCGCCACACCCAGGGCTCGATCTCCTCGTAGACGGTGGGTCGCCGGGTCTCCGGCCCGGGGGTGACCAGGATCGTGCCGTCCTCACGTGCGGTGACCTGGACCTGCTGGAGCACGCCCAGCGCGGAGAGGAAGGTGCTGTCCATCGTCCGGGAGGTCTCGTAGGTCCCCTCGGCCATCGCGGCGTGCTCGGCGGACGAGGAGCGGGCGGGAGAGCCGCCTTCGTCGGAGGCGGGGAAGTAGCGGTCGGCGAACCCGAACAGGACCGCCTCGCGCAGCAGCAGGCTGTCGGTCGCCTGGTATCCGCTGCCGTTGAGGGTCACGAAGACACCGGCGCCCTCGTCGGGATAGATCTGCATGTGGGAGTGGAAGTATTCGGTGTCTCCCCCGTGCCCGAGGATCCTGTGGCCGTTGCGGTCCTCCTGGAAGAAGCCCAGCGTCATGCGCGGCCCGTTGGCCAGGCCGCCGAGGGAGTCCTCCCCCAGAGCCGGTGTGTGCATGAGTTCGAGCGTTTCGGGGGACAGCGGAGACCGGTCGGAATCGAGTTCACCCAGGTGCGCGAGCATGAAGTGCGCCATGTCGGTCGCCGACGTGGTCAGTGCGCCGGCGGGCGCGCCCGGGATGACCTCGAAGGGCCTGGCCGTGCCGGTGACGTCGGAGTAGCTGCTGGCGAGGCGTCCCTCCAACTCGTCGGGCAGGGGCTGGGCGAAGGTGGAGGAGTCCATGTCCAGTGGTTCGAGCACGTTCCGCCGGACGTAGTCGGAGAAGGGGACACCGCTGACCCGTTCGACGACGTATCCGGCGAGAGCGTTGCCGTAATTGGAGTAGGCGGGGACCGTGCCCGGCTCGAACACCTGCTCAGGGGGATCGGTGACCAGGTGTTGGCGCAGGTCGGCCTCACTTCCCTCGGGGAGGATCAGGTCCTGGACCCGCTCCTCGAAACCGGGGGTGTGGGTCAGCAGGTGGCGCAGGGTCACGGGTTCGTCGAAGGACGTGGGCAGAGTGAAGTCCAAGTACTCGTGGACGTCGGTGTCCAGGTCCACCTCCCCCGACTCCACGAGCTGCATGACGGCCGTACCGGTGAACAGCTTGGACACCGAGCCCACCCGGAAGAGGGTCTCCTCGGGGTCGACCGGCACCGGGTCGCCTCCGTCCGCCCCGGTGTCGGCGTGGCCGTAGCCGCGGGCGCTGAGCAGTTCGCCGTCGTGGACCACGCTGACCGAGGCGCCGGGGATACCGCTCTGGCGCAGAGCCGCCGGAACCAGGCCGTCCAGCCAGGCCTCCAGGTCCTGGGCGGTGAGTTCGGCGGTGGCGGCGGAGGAAGCCGGGGGTTCCTGGACGCCTTCGGATACCGGGCCCGCACAGCCTCCGGCCAGAGCCGTGACGGCCGCCACGGCGGCCGCCGCCCGCAGGAGTCTTCGCGGCCGTCCGCCGAACGGTGGGGGTGGGGAGGTCGTCCTGGCTGTGCTCACGTGCTCTCTCCTGCTCCGGGGATGTGCTGGGGGAGGGGACCCCGAGGCCCCCTCCTCCCGGCGAGGTGGGTCTCCAGCATTCCGGAACAGGTGGCCGCGGCACATCCGGCGTAGGTGTACACCTGACTTACGACCTTTGGTGGAGGCGGGCTCCCCCTCGGGTGGGGTGGAGACGCTCTCGCTGTGTTCTCTTTGAACCTCCGCTTCGCTTCGGTTCGTGCTCGGACGCCTGGAACACGGGAACCTTCGGTACCTCCAGAACCCCGTGGGCGTCCTCGCTTTCCAGGTGGTCGGGGAGGGGCTTCACAAGGACAAGGTCCTAGGCCCCGACGGGCCGGGGCGCGCCGGTCTCCTCGTCGGAGCCGGCCCTTCTGAGCACCGCCTCCGTACTGGCCTCGGGACGCAGGTCCAAGCGGCGCAGCACCTGGGCGTTCAGCGCCACCACCACCGTGGACAGCGACATCAACACCGCGCCCACGGCCATGGGCATCACGAAGCCCACGGGCGCCAGCACACCGGCCGCCAGCGGTACCGCCGCGAGGTTGTACCCGGCGGCCCACCACAGGTTCTGCCGCATCTTGCGGTAGCCGGCCCGGGACAACTCGATGACCGAGAGCACCGAACGGGGGTCGTCGCCGGCCAGGATCACCCCGGCCGAGGCGATGGCCACGTCGGTGCCGGCCCCGATGGCCAGGCCGACGTCGGCGCGGGCCAGGGCGGGGGCGTCGTTGACTCCGTCACCGACCATGGCGACCCTGTGTCCCCGGGCCTGTAGTTCGGCGACCTTGGCCCCCTTCTCCTCGGGTCGCACCTGGGCGAAGACCTGGTCGATGCCCAGGTCGGCGGCGACGGAGTGGGCGACGGCCTCGGCGTCACCGGTGATCATCACGACCCGCAGGCCCAAGGCGTGCAGGGCCCGGACGGCCTGATGGGACTCCTCACGGATCTCGTCGGACAGGGAGAGCGCGCCGATGACCTCCCCTCCGGAGAGCACGTGCAGGATGATCGCGCCCTCGGCCTTCCAGGGCTCGGTGGCCGGCAACTCCGCCGCGCCATGGGTCCGCAGCATCCCGGGCCCTCCGACACCGATCCGTTCCCCGTCGACCGTCGCGGTCACGCCCTCGGCCGCGGACGACCGGAAGTCGGCGGCCCCGGGCACGTCGAGGGAGCGTCGCCGCGCCGCCGCCACGATGGCCTTGGCCAGGGGGTGCTCGCTGTCGGCCTCGGCGGCCGCCGCCAGGGCCAACACCTCGTCCTCACCGCGACCGGCGACGGGGACCACGCGGTCCACCACCGGTTCGCCCTTGGTCAGGGTGCCGGTCTTGTCGAACAGGACGGTGTCGGCGGTGCGCATGCTCTCCAGGGCGATGCGGTCCTTGATCAGGACCCCGCCCCGCGCGGCCCGTTCGGTGGCGATGGAGACCACCAGCGGGATCGCCAGTCCCAGAGCGTGGGGGCAGGCGATGACCAGCACGGTGATGGTCCGGACCAGAGCGGTGTCGGGGGCTCCCAAGGCGGACCAGACGGCGAAGGTGACGGCGGCCGACCCCAGGGCGAACCAGAACAGCAGGGCGGCCGCCCTGTCCGCCAGACGTTGGGCGCGGGAGGTGGAGTTCTGGGCGTCGGCGACCAGTCGGCGGATCCCCGCCAGCGCGGTGTCCTCGCCCACGGCCGTGATCCGTACCCGCAGCGCGGTGTCGGTGGAGACCGTTCCGGCCACGACCCGGTCGCCCGGACCGCGACTGACGGGGCGGGACTCGCCGGTGATCATCGACTCGTCCATGTCCGCGACGCCCTCGGTGACGTGACCGTCGGCCGGGACACGGCCGCCGGGCCGGACGATGACCACGTCACCGACCACCAGGTCGGAGGGCGCGACCGTGACCACCTCGTCGCCGGAGACCTTCTCCGCCTCGTCCGGCAGCAGCGTGGCCAACGACTCCAGGGCGGAGGAGGTCTGCGCGAGGGAACGCATCTCGATCCAGTGGCCCAGCAGCATGATGACGATCAGCAGCGCCAGTTCCCACCAGAACTCCAGTTCGTGGGAGAGCACACCCAGGTGCGCGCCCCAGGAGGAGAGGAAGGCCACGGTGATGGCCAGGGAGATCAGCAGCATCATGCCGGGTCGGAGGGCGCGGACCTCCTCGACGGCCCCGGACAGGAAGGGCGACCCGCCCCAGAGGTACATCACGGTGCCCAGGAGCGGAGGGATCCAGACCACCCCGGGCACGTCCGGCGGGGAGTAGCCGACGATGTCGGCGAACATGCCGCTCAGCCCGACGGTGGGCACCGCCAGGACCAGCATGATCCAGAACAGCCGCCGGAACCGGCCCACGTGGTCACCGTGGTCGCCATGACCGTGGTGGCCCCCGTGGTGGGGCCAGCGCCGCGGTCGTGGACCGGGCGCGCGAGAGCTACCAGACCGCGCTCCAGATCGGGAAGAACTGATGTCCGTACCCGCCATCGGCGTCACGCCCACCGCCTACCTCGACTTCCTGGAGCCCGGTGCGACCGCCAGCTCCTCCGGGACGGGCTTCGCTTCGGTCCTCGCCGACGCGGTGGACGGCGTCAACGACAAGCAGGCGACCTCCTCCGAGCTCGCACTCAAGGCGGTCAGCGGTGACCTCGACGACGTGCACGACTACACGATCGCGGCCACCGAGGCCGCAGTCGCCCTCGAGCTCACCGTCGCGCTGCGCAACAAGGCGGTCGACGCCTTCAACGACGTCATGCGGATGCAGGCCTGATGCCCGCTGCAGTGACGAGCGCGCTCACGCGCCTGAGAGAACGTGTCGCGGAGTTCAGCCTC
>CALGOD010000823.1 GCA_937957845.1 uncultured Nocardiopsis sp. | reverse complement strand
AAGGCCTCCCGGTGGGTGTACCCGGGCGCCAGCCCGTAGATCGGCACCTCCACCAGGCAGCCCGCGTCCGCCAGTGTGGCGATGAACCTCCAGTGCCAGGGCGAGATCTCGTGGACGTAGGATCCGCCGTGCACGTACAGCACGACCCTTTCCACTCCCCCACGCGGCACCACGGTGTAGCTGTCGAATCCGCCGACCCGGCGCACGTCGACCGTGTGGCGCCGGGAGAACCAGGCGGGAGGCGCGGGGTCCGCCTTGGCCGCCGTGATGCGTTTCCACGCACTCTCCCGGGTCGCCATGGGGCGCTTGCGCGTCACCCGGAACAGCGGGGAGAGGGCTCGTACGGCCAGACTCGGCATGGATTCCTTTACACACGGCGGCTGCGGACCGGAATTCTCCGACCATGGGGGAGTGCGCCGACCAGCCTACAGAGACGCCGTCGCCACGAGCGAGGAACCCGTCCCCCGCCTCTCGCGGGCGAGGCAGGAGACTCAGAGCACCACCAGGTCGTCCCTGTGCACCAGTTCCCGCTCGTAGGAGGGTCCCATCTCACGGGCCAACCACCGGGTGGAGCGCCCCATGAGGTCGGGTACCTCGGCCGCGTCGTAGTTGACCAGTCCGCGCGCGACCACTCTGCCCTGCTCGTCGCACAGGTCCACCGGGTCGCCGGCGCTGAAGTCGCCCGTCACCCTCACCACACCGGCGGGCAGCAGCGAGGCCTTCTCCTTCACCACCGCGATGACCGCGCCGGGGTCCAGGACCAGGCTGCCCCGCCCGGCCGTGGCGTGCGCCAGCCACAGCTGACGGGCGGAGGGGCGCCGCCCACGGCCCGGGACGAACAGGGTCCCCACCTTCTCGCCGGTCAGAGCGGCGTGGGCGTTGCCGGCCGAAGTCAGCACCGTGTGCACCCCCGCCTGGGTGGCGATACGCGCCGACTCCACCTTCGTGACCATCCCCCCGGTGCCCACACCACGGCTGCCCGCGCTGCCGATGTCGATTCCGTCCAGGTCGGCGGGGCCTCGCACGAGACCCACCACGGACGACCCCGGCGCGGAGGGGTGGCCGTCGTAGAGGGCGTCCACGTCCGAGAGCAGGACCAGGGCGTCGGCGCGCATCAGGTGCGCCACCAGTGCCGCCAACCTGTCGTTGTCGCCGAACCGCAGCTCATGGGTGGCCACGGTGTCGTTCTCGTTGACGATCGGCACCGCCCCGATGTCCAGCAGGCGGCGCAGGGTGCGTTGGGCGTTGCGGTGTTGCACCCGACGCATCATGTCCTCGACCGTGAGCAGGACCTGCGCCGCGGTGTGGCCGCGTTCGGCCAGCTCCGCCGTATAGGCGGCCAGGAGCAGCCCCTGGCCCACACTCGCGGCGGCCTGCTGGGAGGCCAGGTCCCGGGGACGGCGGGACATGCCGAGGGGGGTCATCCCGGCCGCGACCGCACCCGAGGAGACCAGGATCACCTCTTGGCCGGTGTCGCGTCGCTCCGCCAGGACCTGCACCAGGTCACGGATGCGACTGGAGTCGATCAGGCCGTCGGGAGTGGTCAGCG
>CALGOD010000822.1 GCA_937957845.1 uncultured Nocardiopsis sp. | reverse complement strand
GGTCAGCGCGGCCAGGGAGGTCTCCATCAGGTCGGCCGTCTTGGCCAGCAGCAGTCCCGCGGTGCGGTTGACCGCTCCTCCCCTGCCGGGGAAGGGACGGTCGGTGAAGGTGCCCGCGGGGTCGGCCAACAGCACGCCCTCGGCCCTGCGTTCGACCTTGAGTCCGGTGGCGCGGGTCAGGTCCTCGACCACTCCCCGGTCACGCAGGACGGCGGCGACCTCGGGTTCGACGTCGCCGTAGTAGACCACCGGCTGTTCCACCAGCAGTCGCCTGGCCCGGCGGACCACCTGTTCGCGCGGGGAGGCCTCGGTGAGCGGGTCGGTGAGCAGTCCGGCGACGCTGTCCAGATGCTGGACCGGTCGGGTGGGGCGGAACAGCACCTCGCACACCTCGTGGTCGATGTCGAACAGGGCGTCCCCCTGCCCGTCTCCGGAGGCCCATGCCTCCAGTGAGCCGTCGGACAGGTGCAGGGCGCCACGGTCCAACAGCCAGTGGGCGACGTCGACCAGCGCCGCTTTGTGCGCGCTGTCGGTGGGGTCGTAGCCCAGTCCCTCGATCGCGTTGGCCATGGGAACGAGGCGGCCGACCAGGTCGGCGAGGCTGATCTCGATCTGTGAGCGTTGGAAGGCGGCCGGCAGCAGGCACAGGTAGGCGAGTCTGCGCCGGTCGAAGGGTCGGCCCCTGCGCGCGAAGATCTGACGCTGGGTGGGGTCCAGGATGTCGAGTTCGCGGACCAGACGCACGTGGTCGGTGGTGGCGATCAGCGTGTGGCCGAAGAGCCGTTCCAGGTCGTTGGCCAACTCGTCGGCCCATTCCAGTACCTGTCGCAGCACGCCGGCGCGCGGGCGTGTGGCGGTGATGAGGTCGCAGGTCAGCACCCGGCGCATGGCCTGCTGGTAGGAGCCCAGGTCGGCGGGGGAGATCGTGCGGGCGAAGAGTCGCGGCATCAGGGGTTCTTCGTTCGGGGTCGGTGACCGCCGACCTCCAGGCGCCGGCCCGGCAGGTGGAGGCGGCCGTGGCTGGTACGGACGGTGCTGCCCACGGGGTCGGGGACCAGGCGGACCATGGTGCCGTCGCCCGTGGCGGAGGCCGAGGACAGGCGTCCGGCGACGACGGTGCGACCCTCCAGGGCACGGGTGACCAGGCGCAGCAGGACGCGGGTGTCGGCCTCGTCCAGGACGCGACCGTGGGCGCCCTGGTCGATGAGGCGGTCCGCGGCCCGGCGTTCGGCCGCCCGGTCCGCGGCCTGGGCTTCGCGCAGGCGCGCCTGCGCACCGGGGTTGCGCCGCACCGGCTTGGGCACCCCCGCGGTGGGCGTGTTCCCGCTGCGGAACAGAGTGACCGACACCTCCACCCCCGGGGCGTCCCACCAGGTCATGGTGGGCGAGATCTGTTCGTCGTCATCGTGGGCCGCGCCCAGGTGGCGGGCGGAGCGGACGTTGAAGGCGGCGCCCATCAGCGCGTGCGCGGCGCCGTCGTCGGGGGTGTTGAACACCCAGGAGGCCAGGTGCCGCAGTTGGGTGGAGCGGTTGATGCCCCCGCGTTGGGCCTCGGTGATCTGGCGCAGCAGCGCGATGACCCCCGAGACGGCCGAGCGGGTGGCGGCGTGCAGTTCGGCGGCGCGGGTGGGGACGGCGTCGTCGGAGGCGAACCAGGCACGTAGGGCCTGCCAGCGGCGGCGCCAGTCCGCCAGGCGTTCCTCACGGCCCATGAACAGGCGTTCGTCGCTCTCGCAGGCGCGGGAGAGCAGTGTGGCCAGTCCGGTCTCCTCCACCTCGCGCACGGCCCGGTCCAGGCGGGGCAGGTAGCGGTCGAGTTCGGCCATGAAGTCGCTCATGTGCACCAGTAGGGCGTTCTTGTGCCGCAGGAACACGTCCGGTGAGGCGTCGGTGGAGCGCAGGATCTCACCGAGGGTGACGTGGAACTGGGCGGAGCGGCGCCCCATGTCCTCCATGACCGAGTCCAGGCGCGAGAGTCGGCGGTAGACCTGTTCGTCCTGTCCCGTGCGGTTGGCCTCGGCCAGTGCCCGCAGGTCGTCCAGGACCTCGGAGAAGACCAGGCGGGAGAGGTTGACGTCCTCGATACGGGCGCCCAGCAGGTTCTCGACCGCCTGATAGGCCCAGTAGCCGAGTTCGCTGAACTGGTACACCGACTGGCGGTTGCGATAGCGCGCGAGGTTCCCCGCACGCGAGGCGTCGTCGAAGCGGTGCACGACGCGGTCGGCGTGGAGTTCGTCCAGGCGGTCGCGCAGGCCCCGGCCGACGACCGGCACCTCGGGGTGGGCCGTGGCGAGTTCGCGCAGCGCGGCGGCGACGTCGTCGGGGGCGACCTGGACCTGGTGGACCTCGCGCAGGCGGTCCATGGCCCGCAGGATCCACAGGTAGGTGACGTGGTCGTCGCGCCTGGTGAAGTTGAACAGCCGGAACCGGTCGCTGATGGCCAGGGAGTCCATGTCCAGGGCTCTGCGTTCGACCACGGGCCGACCCTTCCGGTTGTGCTGTACGCGTGCTGTGGCGGGCGCCGCGCGGCGCCCGCCACAGCGGACACGCTAGGTGACCGCAAGGACGTTACACCCGTTCTCCGCAGGCCCGGTCCGGGACGGGTTCGCGTGGCACCGACGCACGTTCGAGGGTTCGGCCACGGCCGACCGTGCCGGTCCGCGGCCGACGCGCCGCCGACGACATCCTGCCACCGTGAGGGGCTCGGAACGAACTCAACCGCCCGAACCGATCTCGTCCACCGCCTCGTCGATGCGCTCGGCCATCTCGATGTCCCTGGTGGTCACCGCGTCCACGGCTGTCGTGCGCACCGTGAAGGCCACCCCGGTGTCGGTGAGGCGGTGCTCGAAGGAGTGACCGAGCCGTTGGGCGGCGCGCTCGGCCTGGTTCACCAGCGGTGTGATCCGCTCCCTGGGCAGCTCCACCTCCCTGGTCAGACCACCGGTGTCGCCCTCCCAGGAGGCGAGCCGCTCCAGGGCGCGTTCCACCGTCGCCCGGTCGAGCCTGCTCGGTGTGTCCGTCTGTCCGGTGTCGCCGCGTCCGCGTGTTCCCTCGGGGTCGCGGGCCCAGCGGGCGAGCTCCTCGGGCAGTTGGGCGGCGAGTTCGTCGGCGAGCGCCGGTTCGCCGAGCCTGATCCCGGCGAGCACGGCTCCCAGCAGCCGCACTCCCTTCTCCGGCGGGCAACCGACGATCTCCGCGACGTTGACGGCCATCGATCCGGAGGTGTCCGGTGCGGGCTCCCCTCGTTGCCGCGGGATGTGGTCGCGCAGCGCCGCGGGCATCTGCTCGCGCAGGTACTCGCGCGTGTCGGGGTCGGTGTGCCGGGCCAGTTCGCCGGTCACGGCCTCCAACGCCCGGTGGGCCTCGTCGTCGTCGACCGCGTTCCCCTCCTGGATCACGTGGTGCATGAGTTCCTGGTAGGTGATCATCGTCCCCCCTCGTGTAGGCGGGCCCGTGCCTGCACCGCCCGCCTTCCGTTCTCCCCCTGACCTGCGAACACCACGCCAAACTCCCGCGGACGCGAGGGGCCCGTGGCCGGATGCCGTCGGCCTCCTTCGGAAAGGGGCGGGCGCCCCCAGTAGGGTTGCCGCGTACTTCAGCCGACACGGAAAGGCGGCGGGATGGGCCTGTTCGCCATCAGCGACCTGCACGTCCGGCACGGTGAGAACCGCGCCTTCACCGAGGCCCTGCGACCGGAATCCGAGGAGGACTGGCTCCTGGTGGCGGGTGACGTCGCCGAGACCACCACCGACATCCTCTGGGCGATGCGGTTGCTGGCCGAGCGATTCTCCACCGTGGTCTGGGTCCCGGGCAACCACGACCTGTGGACCGTCCCCTCCGACCCGGTGCAGTTGCGCGGCCAGGAACGCTACGACCATCTGGTGGGGGCCCTGCGCGAGATGGGGGTGCACACCCCCGAGGACCCCTATCCCGTCTGGGACGGCCCCCAGGGCCCGGTCACGGTCGCCCCACTGTTCGTCCTGTACGACCACACCTTCCGGCCGGCGGGGACCCGGACCAAGGCCGAGGCCCTGGCCGTCGCCCACGCGGCGGGGGTGGTGTGCACCGACGAGTACCTGCTCCACCCCGACCCCCATCCCGGGCGTGACGCCTGGTGCCGTGCCCGGTTGGAGTACACGCGCGGGAGGCTGGACGCACTGGGGACGGATGCGCGCACCGTGCTGGTCAACCACTTTCCGCTGGTGCGCGAGCCCACTCGGGTCCTGCGCCATCCCGAGTTCGCCCAGTGGTGTGGGACCGAGGCCACCGCCGACTGGCACGTGCGTTACCGGGCCCGGGCGGTGGTCTACGGTCACCTGCACATCCCGCGCACGATCGTGGTCGACGGTGTGCCCCACGTGGAGGTCTCCTTGGGCTACCCCCGGGAGTGGGGGGCGCGCCCGTACCCGCCCCAGGGACCGCGCCGCATCCTGCCCTGAAGACGCTTCCCCAGCGGCCACGGCCCGGGCGGGCCGTGGCCGTCCGGGGGCGCGCACCTCACCAGCCGCGGTCGCCCGCCAG
>CALGOD010000821.1 GCA_937957845.1 uncultured Nocardiopsis sp. | reverse complement strand
CGTCACGCCCGTCTGGCCGATCCCCGAACCCGCCCGTCGGTCTCCACCGACCTCGAGCCGGCGCGGCTGCTGCACACCTTGGTGGAGCAGAGCGGTTGGCGGGGGCCGACGGTCCTGGCCTGCTCGGACGGCGTCGACGACGACACTCTGCGGACATGGGCCCAGGGCATCCTCTCCTCGGGAGCGACCACTTCGGCCCTGCTGGGGCGGGTGACCGTCGACGAGGAGGACACCTTCACCATCGACGTCGGCGCGCTGACCACTCGGGAGCGGTGAACGTGATCATCCACACCGGCCTGTTCATCGACGGGGTGGAGGTCGAACCGCGCCGCCTGGCCCTTCTGGTCGAACTCGCCATCGCGGAGTTGAAGTCCGAGCCGTTCTCGTCCCGCCGGGGGGTGGGGCACGGACACGGAGGGCCTCTCAGCGCCGTCGTCGCCTTTCTCGCCGCACGCCGGACGGGCGTCCCCGTGTTCATGGGCACCGCTCTGGCACCGGTGCCCGCCCCGCGCCCGGGAGCCGTCCTGCACGTGGACGGAGACAACGTCCGGTGCGAGCCAGTGGACCCGGGGCCGGGTACGGAACCGCCGGAGGACACCGAGGTCGTATTCCGCACCTCCGGCTCCTCGGGGAACCCCAAACAGGTCGCGCACCTGCGGCAGGCCATGGAGTACCAGACGTGCGCCACCGCCGAGGCGGTCGGATACGACGAGAACGACGGTCTCCTCGTCCTGATCCCACCGGGCCACGCCTACGGGTACAGCCTCCTGCGCATCTGGCAGGAGGTCGGCACACGGCTCTTCCTGCACAGCGGATTCGTTCCGCAGGCCGTGGGGCGGGGGCTGCTCGACACCAGGGTGACCTCGTTGGACGGCGTCCCCAGCCACTATGCGGCCCTGCTCAGGCTCAGCCGTACCCGTAAGGACCTGACGGACGCTCTGGCCCGGCTGCGGGTGCGCGGCTGTGGGGGGGACGTCTTGCCCCGATCGGTGTCCATGCCCTTCCTCGACCGGCTGGACGCGCCGATCCACGATGGCTACGGCCTCACCGAGGCCGGCCCCAACATCGCCATCAACGTTCCGGACTCCTACCGGCCGCACACGGTCGGCCGCCCGTTGCCGGGCACACGGGTACGTGTGGAGTCCGACGAGATCCAGGTCCGCAGCCCCAGCGTCATCAGTCGTTACCACGGAAGCCCGGACGAGGAGCCGCCGCTCACTCCGGACGGATGGCTGCGAACCGGGGACATCGGACACCTGGACCAGGACGGCTACCTCGTCGTGCTGGGACGCCGCAAGGAAGTGATCATCGTGCACGGGGAGAACATCCTCCCCCACACGATCGAGGAGGCCTTGGGCGACCTTCCGGGAATCGACGACTGCGCGGTCCTGGGAGTCGCCTCCGGCACCGCACGCGGTGATCACCTCCTCCTCTTCGCCGTACCCGCCCCAGGCGCCGACCTCCAGGAGTGCGGCCGCCTGATCCGGGACCGTGTGCGTGCCACCTTTCCACCTCGCCTGCGTCCGACCGATGTGCGCTTGGTGCCCGAACTCCCGCGCCTGCCTTCGGGAAAACTCGACCGAGGAGAACTGCGCTCCCTCGTCTCCGCACTCCGCCCCGACCCGGTAGGAGGACGGTGACATGACCGAAATCTGCGTCACGGCCTCCGGGCTGGTCACGGGTCTGGGTACGGGCGTGGACGCACTCTGGGAGGGACTGTCGAACGGCCGCCCCGCCCCCGTCCGAGAACGGACCCGGCCCGAACAGCCGCCGATGCGAGGTGTGACGGTGGAGGGTTTCACCGATAGGTCCTCGATGGTCGGCGCGGCGGTGTCCGAAGCCCTGGCACAGGGCGGGATGGAGGTCTTCCCCGACACCGGTTGGGTGCTCCGGGTGGGCCAGACCGCAAGGGGCGGAGGAGGGTCGACCGCCGCCGGGCCACCCGCCCGCCCCCATCCCTCCGTGCCGAACGGTGCCCGTTCCCTTCTGTTGTCCCATGCCTGCGCGTCGGTGATGTTCGCCGTGCACATGGCCAGGGACCTCCTCACCTCGGGTACCGCGTCGGCCGTCCTGATCGTGGGAGGTTTCCTGCTGAACCGGGACGAGTACTTCGGCATGGAGGTCAGCAGGGCACTCAGCCCCACCCAACGCGCCCGGCCTTTCTCCTCGGAACGCGACGGCACCGTTCTCGGGGAGGGAGCGGGCGCACTCCTGCTGGAGACACGGGAACGCTCCGAAGCCCGGGGGCACGCTCCTTTGGCGGTGCTGTCGGGCGTGGCGACTCGTCTCGTACCGTCCACGACGGCGTCTGACGCCAAAGCCGTACTGGAGTGTGTCCGTGCCGCCGTCGGCGACGCGGGTGAACCCGTGATCGACGTCGTGCATGCCCACGCCTCAGGAACCGTGCAAGGCGATGCCTGTGAACTCGCGGCGCTGGATCAGGCCGCCGAGGAACTGCGATGGGGTCGGCCTCTCGTCAGTTCGCACAAGGGGCTGGTGGGGCATCTCATGCACACCGCCGCGCTGCCCGGTGTCGTTTCGGCGCTGTTGGCGATCAGGCACCGCACGGGCTTCGGCACTCCGGGAGTACATCTCCCCCCGCCCACGCGGCGCGTTCGCGTCGTAGGAGGGGCAGAACCGCTTCCGGCCGCCAGTACCCACCTGGTGACGGGGCTCGGTTTCGGGGGCAACAACGGAGCCCTGGTGCTCACCAGCGCCTGAACGCCATGGCTCACCTCCTCGAA
>CALGOD010000820.1 GCA_937957845.1 uncultured Nocardiopsis sp. | reverse complement strand
TCGGCCAGGAAGTCCAGGACCTCACGCGTGGCCTTGGCCGCGTCCTCGTGGAGGTAGCCGTGGCGCATGCCGGGCAGGACCAGCAGCCGCGCGCCGGGGATCCGTTCCGCCAGGAGGGCGGCGTTACCGACCGGGGTGAGGGCGTCGTCCTCACCGTGCACGACCAGGGTCGGCGCCTTGACGCGGGGCAGCATGTCCCAGCCGTCGTGACCGCTGCTCGCACCGAAGTGCAGGCGCTGGGCCCGCAACGGCCCACGCGGCAGGATGCGGGTGACCGTGTCGGGATGGGCCGCCGCCCACGCGGGGGTGTAGAAGAGCTCGGCGACCGCGTCACGTCCCGCGGCCGTCCCGGCCCGACGCAGCGCCAGGGTGGAGGACCTGGGTCGTTCGACCTCGTGGGCGCCTCCGGGTGCGGTGGCGCCCAGTACCAGCGCCCCGACACGCTCGGGCACCGTGGCCGCGAAGACCTGGGCGACCTTGCCACCCATGGAGAAGCCGTAGACGTGTGTGCGGGTGATGTCGAGGGCGTCCAGGACGGCGAGGGCGTCGGACACGAACAGCTCGAAGGTGTAGGGCTCACCGAGCGGCGCGTCGCTGCCGCCGGTGCCGCGGAAGTCCATCCGGACGACCCTGTGGCACCGCGCCAGGTCGGCGTGCACACCGTCCCACATCTCGTGGTCGAGGGACTGTCCGTTGAGGAGCAGGAGGGGTTCGCCCTCCCCGAGGACGTCGAACCGGATACGGGTTCCGTCAGAGGCGGTCACATGGCTCACGGGTTCGGACACTACCCGACGAACCGGACACCCAGGGTGCGTCGCCGGGACCTGGGAACGGAAACGGTGAGAGGCCGCCCAGAGCGGGGACCGGACTCCCGTCCGGGTCCCGGCCGACGCCGTGGTCGGCGGCTACGAGGCCGATTCCTCCACGAGAGGCGACCTCCGCCGGCCCCCTCTCCTCCGACCGTGGTACCGGACCGCCTCCTCCACGATCCACCCGACGGTGGCCACGGAGAAGACCACGGCGTTGAAGACCCGGAAGAACCCTCCCGTGTCACTGACCTCGTAGGGTTCGAGGACCGCGAGCGGCACCCACACGAGCGCCATCACCAGGTTCATGACTCCGACGACGCGCACGGGCACTCCCTCTCCTCGGCACCGTGGGGGATGGCACCGCCCCCACGGTAGGACGTTCCGAACCGCACGACTCACACGACCGTAAGCACCACACGGGATCGAGCAACGACATGCCCTTCCACCTCGCCACCGAACCCGGCTCACCCGGCCGGGACAACGAGGACTTCGTCGCGGTCACGGCCGACGGCGCCGTACTCCTGGACGGAGCGAGCGCACCACTCGACACCGACATCGGCTGTGTCCACGGGGTCGCCTGGTTCACCCGCCGCCTGGGCGGCCTGCTCCTCGCCGGCATCGTGGGAGACCGGCCCCTGCGGGAGGTCCTGGCCGAGGCCGTCACCACCGTCTCCGGCCTGCACCGGGACACCTGCGACCTGTCCGCACAGGAGACGCCCTCGGCCACCGTGATCATGGTCCGATTCCGCGGGACGCACCTGGAACACCTGGTGCTGTCGGACTCGGTGCTCCTGCTGGAACACACGGACGGAAGCGTCCGGCCCCTCACCGACACCCGCCTGGACGACCTGCGGGCCGACCTGGCACGGCGCGGGCGACCCCCGTCGGCCATCCGCGCCTACCGCAACGTCCCCGGTGGTTTCTGGACCGCCGGCGCCGATCCCCGGGCCGCCGACGAGGCCCTGGTCGGAGCACTCCCCCTCGCGGAGCTGCGGGGATGGGCCGCCCTCACCGACGGCGCCACCCGAGGTGTGGAGATCTTCGGCTCCCAGACCTGGGAGAGCTGCTACGCCCTGGGAGTCGACGCGGGCCCGGCCGCGATCATCGAGCACGTCCGTGAACTGGAGAGCGGGGACCCCGAGCAGCTACGTCACCCGCGTGGCAAGGACCGCGACGACGCCACCGCCCTCCTCTGGACGCGGACCTGAGCGGCCCCGGACACGTGTCCCCGAACAGCCACGAGACGGGCACGGCGGCACCGTGCCCGAGGAGACCCACCGACCCCGGGGCTGCGGGGGCCACGGCCGATCAGCGTCGCCAGCCGGTCTCCCCGCCCGGACCCACCAGGACGGGCTCGAACCCGAAACCGGTGAGATGCCACGACTCGTAGTCGGGATCCGGGTCGACCCCCAGCACGGTGCCGTCGTCGAAGTCCAGGCGCAGGGTGCCGCGTCCCGTGACATCGACCCCGGTGACGGTCCTGGTGAACAGACCGAGCAGTGGAGCCAGCCGGGTACCGGTCCCCGGCGTCAGGAGGATCCGACCGCCGACGGCGTCCGTCAGGGACAGCTCTGTCTCGATGGCGAGCTCGCCATCGAGACACACGCGACCGTCGGATGTGTGACGGAGGAAGAGGAGCCTGACCTGGTGGTCGAAGGACGTCCGTTCGACCCGGGCACCGACCAGCTCCACGGGAATCCTCATCAGGCCTCCAGCCGTACTCCACCGCACCGGTTCACCGGCATCACTCCGACTAGAACGGCGGAGACGACCGGCACGTGATGATCCCCCCGACCCGCGCGGGGGCGGAGGACCACCCTCCGACCTCACACCGCCAACGAGGAACCGTACAGGATCAGAACCAGGTCTTGGCGAGCAACTGCAGCGAACGGTCCCGCACGGCCGGGTCGTAGGCGTAGGTGACGGTGATGAGCTCATCGGCGCCGGTGCGCTCCACGAACTCCTCCAGCCGTGCCTTCACCGTCTCAGGCGAGCCGACGGCCTTGATCCGCAGCATGGGGTGGTCGCGAACGCCCTGCCCGGCGAGCGTCTCCGGGTCCACCGGAGGCTGGATCTTCCTGCGCTTCCCGGTCTGGATGTCGAGGAACATCTGCTC
>CALGOD010000819.1 GCA_937957845.1 uncultured Nocardiopsis sp. | reverse complement strand
TGTCGGAGCCGGTGAAACCGGCGTAGGCGGCGTACACCTCGGCCACGGACAGCCGCTGGTAGCCGATCAACACCGACGCCAGCGACACTCCGGCCAGCACCACCAGCGCCACCAGCAACCCGACGCTGCGGGTTCCCCGGCCGCTGAGCAGCCCGGAACCCTCGGCCGCCGCCCGCAACCGCCGGTGGGTTTCGGCGAGCACGACTGAAACGGGCCTTTCGGCCACATGTTCGACCATCGGTCGGTCTACGCGAACAGGTCGGGGTGGATGATCCGGGCGATCTTCTCCACCGCGTACGCGCTGCGCACGCCCGCGGAGCGGTCGGCGAAGGTGAACCCCTTGACTTGGCCCTCGGTGACCGCGGTGAGGTTGGCCAGAGCCGGGTCGGACATGATCTGCTCCACCTGGGGAGCGGCGTCGGCGGAGGTCATCCGCGCGTCGCAGCACACGTCGACCAGGATGAAGTCGGGGTCGCGTGCGATCACGTCCTCGGTGGCGACCTCGTGGTTACGCTTTCCCTCCAGGTCGGCGAAGGCGTTGACCGCGCCGGCCAGTCCGAGGAGTTCGGTGGAGAAATCCGGGCCGCCGGCGACCCGGAACCCCTGGTCGCCGGGGCGACCGATCATCACGGTGGGTCGGTCCTCCTCCGACACATGGCCGTCCAGGGTCCGGGAGACCTCCTCGACGGTGCTCTCCATGTCGGCGATGACCTCCTCGGCGCGCTCCTGTTCGCCGAACAGGGTCCCCAGATCCCGCAGGTCGGAGTAGACGTTATCCATCGTCACCGTGGTGGGGTCGATGCTCTCGTCGCTGCGGCCGTCCTCGCTGGGGCACAGCGGGGACAAGATCCAACTCTCGATGCCCAGCTCACGCAGGGAGTCCCGCGTTCCGAAGCTCTCGTCGGTGAACACGTCGTTGAACCCGGAGAGGACGAAGTCGGGGGCGTGGCCGAGCAGTTCCTCGCGGCTGGGCAGGTTCGGGTGGTACTCCTGCTCGGCCTGGGCCTGGACGTAGGGTTCCAGGACCTCGGCGTCCAGGAACGCCGTTCCCACCAGACGGTCGCCGATGCCCAACGCGTGGGCCATCTCGATGCCGGGCTGGTAGGCGGCGAACACCCGCTCCGGCGGATTCTCCGCGGCCACGTCGACGTCGCAGTTGCGGATCGTCTCACCGGTGGCTTCGGCGGGGGTGGGGGAGGCGGACTCCCCACCGCAGGCGGTGGCGGTCAGGACCAGGGCGAGGAGGGCGGCGAAACGGGCAGGGCGCAGGGCCGCCCGAGCGGCGGTGGGCTTCATCGAACAAACCATCCTTCGTGGTTTGGTGACGTGGACGATCGCAGCCGGTCTCCTGGCTCCCGGAGTCGGGCTTTCGCCCCGCGCCCCCTCCTTCCCAGGCCGTGTCGGCCCAGTGGCATACGGAAGGCGCCCTCCGGTCACAGTGGCGAGGACCGCGCCGGATTCCCACCGGCTTCCCGAGCACTGCGACGTCGACGACATGAACTGATGTCGACGATCAACGG
>CALGOD010000818.1 GCA_937957845.1 uncultured Nocardiopsis sp. | reverse complement strand
CACCCGGGCCGCCTCGGGCAGCAGGAGTACCGCGGTGATCAGGGCGCTCTTGGTGCTCAGGGCGTCGCGACCTGTGGTGTCCCGTAGCGCCAGACGCCGCTGTTCCACCCACCAGGGGGCGCGCGGGGCGGCGCTGCGCTGGCGGGGATGCCAGGACTGGCGGCGCAGCTGGGACCGAAGACGCGAGGCGGTCTCGGGGACCAGTACCAGTTCCACGGCCCGGGCCCACGCGGTGTCCTTCTCGTGGGGGTCCGGGTCGCGCGGTGCGTCCGGACCGGTTCCGGTCATGCGGTCGACGGTCTCCGACACCCGTCGCATGATCAGCTGCACCTCGTGTTGGACGCGCTCCAACAGGGCACAGCGGCCCGAGCCGCCCGAACGACATCCGGGGTGGGGGCACCAGTGCTGGGCGGCCAGACCGATCACGCCCGAGGACACCGCCTCGCGTACGACCGCGTGGCGGCTGGCTTCGCCGGTGGCCAGTGCCAACAGTCCGTCGGCGCTGATCTCGTGTCCTCGGAAGCGTGGTGGCATCCCGGGCACGTAGCGGGCGGCCAGCGCGCTGATGGCCACGTGGGCCCGCTCGGGGTGTTCGTCCAAGCCGGTCAGGTAGGCGCGGTCGAAGGTGTAGTCGTTGACCTCGCGGTCCAGCCACGTACGCAGCTCCGACCAGTGGCTGCGCAGCCACATGGCGCCCGTCTCGGAACGGTCGAGCAGGTCGAAGGCCAGGCTGGGCGGGTCCTCGTGGTTGACGCCGGCGAAGTCGATGGGGCGCAGGCGGCGGGCGGTGCGGATCTGTGGGCGCTCGCCGTCCAGCCACTGGGAGACCTCGTCGTGGCCCCAGCGCGCGGACGGGGCGAGTGTGAGCAGACCTCGGACCAGGAGCCGCCAGTGTTCGTCGGTGACCGCGGAGACGTCCACCTCGGTGTTGCGCGCGGTCAACCAGTTGCCGCCCCGCTCGGGGCGCCGGCCGGTGACCAGTTCGTGCGCGATCACGCCCAGGGACCACCAGGCGGCGGGGGCCTCGCGACGGCCTTCGACCACCTCGGGCGCGGCGTAGTCCTCGGTGATGGCCAGCCCCCCGTAGACACGGCTCATGGTGGCGCGTACGGCACCGCCGAAGTCGGTCAGCGCCACGACCGGCGGATCCAAGGAGCGCACCAGCAGGTTCTCGGGTTTGACGTCGGTGTGGTTGTGCTGGAGTTCGCTCTGCCAGTGGTGCAGGCACTCGGCGATCGCGCCGACCACGGAGCGGGCCCGCTCGTCGGACAGGGGGGCCTGGTCGATGAGCGAGCGCAGCGATCCCAGGGGGAAGTACTCCTGGGCCTCCCAGGCCAGGTCCTCACCCCAGGAGCCGGTCGCGGTGCCGTAACCGTGGATGGCGGGGGTGTGCGGTGATGGGGTGCCGCGCGCGCGGAGCCGGTCGAGGAGTTCGCGGTTGATGTCGTGGCCGGGTCGGTAGACCTTGAGCGCCAGGGAACGACCGGGGGAGTCGGTGGGTTCGGCCAGGTAGACGACGGCCTCCCCGCCCGCGCCGATGTGGTCGAGCACCTGGTAGCGGCGGCGCAGTTCGGTGGGGACGGCGTAGTCGAGCTCGCCGGCGGGGCCGATCACCACGCGTGAGACCAGGCGGGCCATCCAGTCCAGGAGTGGGCCGAGGAGGGTCCGCCACCAGGGGGCACGGTCGGTGGAACGCCCCCCACCGGGGACGGTCGGAGCCGGGCGCGGGCCTTGGAGCCCGATCGTGGGGGACACCGGGGAGTCCACCCTCGTGGCGCCGGGCAGGACGCTGGTACGGTCCGCGGCGGAGGCGGTGTGCGCGGTCTCGACATCCCCGCGTCGTGTGGGACGCAGCACGCGCGTGACCCAGCGCGTGGCCGCGGTAGCCGCCGGTCCTCCCTCGCCGGAACCGGGCCGTGCGGTGGGTTCGATCCGTTGGGTCGGCGCGTTGTCGTCGCCGGGGTCGGGCATGACCATGGAGGTCGGAGCCGTCCTTACCTAGGCGTTCGTTTCATGGACGTGCGGGGGAGGGGGCACCCTTCCAGCTTAGGTTCCCCCAGGCCTGCGGCGCGGCTCTTCCCCGCGCCGGGCACGGACGCTTCCCCCACCCTGTCTGACTCCCGTGGGCCGCGTGGAGTTCCACCGAACGCGCACCGGCCTTCTTCGGGGACATGCTCGGGGCCTGCGGGGGCGGATCACCTGAGGGGACCGGGAGGTCGTCGGCCTCGTGGGAGGGGAGGGCCGGGTGGCCGGCTCCGGCCGTTCGGAACCGTTCCGGGGAGGGACTCAGCGGCGGTTCCGAGGGGTCACGCCGAGCCTTTCACAGGCCTCCTGGTACATCCGTACGACCTCCGCCCGGATCTGGGGCCGTTCGGTCAGCGGTCGTGCCCAGGGGATGCGGACGGCGTGCTCGGTGTCGTCCACGGTGACCGCGTAGTCACCGCCGTCGCCGTCAAGGCCGGTCATCCGGGCGGCGGTGGCCTCGGGCCGGCCGCCCAGCGCACGACAGATGAGCAGTGTGTCCTCGGGGTGGTCGTCGTTCATGTGCGC
>CALGOD010000817.1 GCA_937957845.1 uncultured Nocardiopsis sp. | reverse complement strand
CAGCGCGGCCGACACGTGCACGAGGATCATCCGCCCCCCGGACAGGGAGGAGGAGGCGATCGCCTCGGCGGTGTGCGCGGCGTGTCCCTGTCCCAGGTTCTGGGCGTGGCTGAAGGCCACATGCAGGGCGAACTGTCCCCACAGCATCCAGCCGAAGAGCGTCAGCGGCCCGTGGCGGTGTGCGGAGACGACCCATGACACACCCAGGACCGCGGCGGTTCCCATCAGGAGGCCGGAAAGGGGAACGTCGTGCCCGGAGCAGAGTGCGTGGCCGTGCGCGGACAGGCTCGCGCACACCAGGGTGAACACCCCGGCGCGCAGCGGTCGGCACGGTCGGTTCTCGGACATCCCTTCGATCGTCTCACCTTCACCGCGGGACCCCCGAGCGGGATGGCCCTCACCGAACTCTCCGCGGTGTTCGTCCGCGAGCGGGACCGCGTGGACCGCCCGAGCGACGCGGGATCCGGTGGCGGCCCTCCTGGGATGTCTCCTCGGAGGGCCGCGCTGTTCCTCCTGGTCTTCTAGGCCGGAACCAGCTCGGGAGCCGGCTCGGCTGCCGGCTCCGAGGCGGGCTCCGAGATCGCGCCCGAGGCCGGGTCCGGGATCGCGTCCGGGGTCGGCGCCCAGGTCGGAGCGGGGACCGGAGTCGAGGCGAGGGCGGGAACGCTGTCCACGTCCTCGATCCAGAGGCGGATGACGGGCGGGTCGGTGTGCGACCGGACCGCCGACAGCAGGAAGTCGACGTCCGGGGCCTCCACCATGTCGGTGGGGGTGATCGCCCAGAAGGACTGTGTGGCTTCACCGAAGTAGACGATCAGGTCGCGGTGTCGCGCCTGGACGGCGGCGGCCCGGGCGTGTTCGACGGCGAACTCGGACCGGTGGCCTCCCAGTCGCGGAAGGCTCTGGGCGCGCCGTTCCCTGCAGGAGGGGTGTCCGCACGCGGAAGGGGTCTGTTCCGAAGGCGTCCACCGGACGTCGTGGAGGTCGGGGAGCGGGCAGAAGGGACCGGCGAGCGGGGCACGGTGCGGCTGCGTCGCAAGGGGGCGATCATCGTCAGAACGACGGGGCGAGGGGATAGAGTGACGCATCAGATCCTCTTTTCCTTACTTATGACTGGTTTGGTTTGGGGGTTCAAGGCCCGGAGGGTGTTGGCGCACCTTTCGGGCCCGCCTTGTTTCCCGACCGTGGTGGAGCATGAACCTCAGCGATTAGTTATCAGTGTCCCACTGACTTTTGGCCAGGTCATAAGTCAGATAGAACCACACTGCACGGAACTCCGTGTCATCGTTCCCGTCTACGCGGGCACGAAGGTTCCCGCCGCAGCCCATCCCGCCCGAATTCGGTGGACAAATCCCTCCGCCCAGACTCGGACCCGCGTCGACCCTCTTTCCCCGTCCTTCCCGTCACGGAGGAGCGGGTACGGCGCCGTGCGCCGACGAGGCGTCGGGAACACAGGAGTGCCTCCGACGTGGCTGCTCACACGACCGACCACATCTCACCCCGCCGTGGACGTTCTTTGAAGAACCCCGAGGAATTCACAGATACGACGCAACGTCGAGGAATTCCCATAACACATGGTCGATCTCGACTCACACCGTAGAACTCATCAATGAGGCACCCACCTCACCGGAGAGCAAAACAAGACAATCCCACCCTCCTGAGGTCCGATCTCCACTTTCGAACCAGGAGATATGAGACCGTCGAGGTCCCTCACGTTGATCGCCTCTCCCCCGGCGCGCGAACATGCTCTCTCAGCAAGCCCTTATTTCCGCCAATACACCGACCGGAAACGTTACCGGTGTGATGCGAGGGGATTTTTTCACGGCGACCGTGGTCCCGCGGCCATCTTCGGCGCCGCAGGCGACATCGAGGCGGGGCCGTCACCGTCGAACCCCTCGGGTCGCACACCGCCCCGGCCCGGGAGTCGATCTCCACCCCGAAGCGCCGGGGCTCCCGGGACGCGACCCCCGCCGAAAAGCGGGCGGGACGACATCCACGAGACGCCCACGCCAGATCGATCACCCTCCGTGATCAACACATGCGCAGGTCGGCGCCGAATTCACTACACAGAGCAACGAAACACGTCTCTTTTGTAGTTCTCCTCACACTGTACGCCCCTTTGAAATTAGGCTAGCCTCCCCTTGGTTAGGTCGGCCTTACCCGTGATGTTCGCACAGACCCCCATGCCCGCACTCGACTTTCGGGCGCCATCGGCATGCCTGTTTCCAGGAGGTCCCATCCATGAACTCCCCCGCGCGGGCCGTACCGGTCCCGCCGCACGGGAACACCCGCGCCGGTTCACGACGGCCGACCCCGCCCGACCAGGAGAGCGACCCACTGGCTCAGCTGTTCGACGGGCGCAGCGCCGAGCGTTACCGCGAACTGGCCGTTGAGGCCGCCTCCCGGGTCGCGGATCGGATCACACGGGTCACGGGCCCCTTCACCGGCGCCACCGCCGAGGATCTGCGTCCCGGAATCGCCAAGGTCGACCTCGACGAACCGATCGGTGACCCGGCCACGGCCCTGGACGAACTCGAACACCTCTACCTCGACGACGCCGTCTACTTCCACCACCCCCGCTACATGGGCCACCTGAACTGTCCCGTGGTGCTGCCCGCGTTGCTCGGCGAGACCGTCCTGTCCGCCGTCAACTCCTCCCTCGACACCTGGGACCAGAGCGCCGGGGCGACCCTGATCGAACAACGGCTGATCGACTGGACGTGCGGACGTATCGGTTTCGGTGACGGGGCCGACGGCGTCTTCACCAGCGGCGGCAGCCAGTCCAACCTTCAGGCCCTGCTCATGGCCCGGGACCAGGCCCACCAGAACGCCGCGCAGGACGGTGGGGCCGGGAACACCCGGCTGGCCGACCTGTTGCCCCGCATGCGCGTCCTGACGTCGGAGGCCGGACACTTCAGCGTCGCCAAGTCGGCCGCGCTGCTCGGGTTGGGTTATGAATCCGTCCTCACCGTGGCCTGTGACGATCGTCGGCGTATGCGCCCGGACGCACTGGCCGCACAGCTCAGGCGATGCCGATCCGAGGGCGCCCTCCCCGTCGCGGTCGTGGCCACCGCGGGGACCACCGACTTCGGCAGCGTCGACCCGCTGCCCCAGATCGCCGACATCTGTGCCCGCAACGGTGTGTGGATGCACGTCGACGCCGCCTACGGCTGTGGCCTGCTGGTCTCACGGCACCGGCATCTGCTGAGCGGCATCGAACACGCCGACTCGGTGACCGTCGACTTCCACAAGTCCTTCTTCCAGCCGGTCAGCTCCAGCGCCGTGGTGGTCCGCGACTCCACCGTGCTACGTCACGTCACCTACCACGCCGACTACCTCAACTCCCGCACGGACGACGGTTCCTCCCACCTGTGCCCCAACCAGGTCGACAAGAGCCTGCAGACCACACGTCGCTTCGACGCGCTCAAGCTGTGGCTGACACTGCGCGTGATGGGCGCCGACGGCGTGGGCGCCCTCTTCGACGACGTGTTGGACCTGGCCGCCGACGCCTGGTCGCTGATCGACGCCGACCCCCGTTTCACGGTCGTCACCCGGCCCACGCTCAGCACTCTGGTCTTCCGTCGGACCCTCCCGGGGGCCGACCCCGAACTCCTCGACGCCGCCAACCGGTACGCGCGCGAGGCTCTGATGTCCTCGGGCCGCGCCGTCGTGGCACGCACGGTGGTCGACGGTCGGGCGTACCTGAAGTTCACCCTCCTCAACCCCAGGACCACGCGGGACGACATCGCCGAGGTCCTGGACCTGATCGCCGAGCACACCGACCGCTTCCTGAACCGCCACGGAGCGGCGCCCGAACCGGGCACCTCGGAACCGACCACGGACACGGTGTCGGCGGACGACGCCCTGTCGACCACCTCCGGGAGGCACAGTTGACCGGCCCCACCGCACCCGCCGCGAACGACCGGGAAGACCACGTCCACGACTTCGTCGCCGTCGGAGTCGGCCCCTTCAACCTGGGTCTGGCCTGCCTGACGGCGCCCATCCCCGAACTGGACGGGCTCTTCCTCGACGAGAAACCGGAGTTCGACTGGCACAGCGGCATGCTGCTGGAGGACGCCGAACTCCAGACCCCGTTCATGTCGGACCTGGTCACCCTCGCCGACCCCACCTCGCCCTTCTCCTTCCTCAACTACCTGAAGGAGTCCGGCCGGCTCTACCCGTTCTACATCCGTGAGCGCTTCTACCCCCTGCGCGCCGAGTACAACGACTACTGCCGCTGGGCGGCGCGGAGACTGGGCGACTCCGTCCACTTCGGCCGGCGGGTGGAGTCGGTGGAGTACGACGAACGGGAACGCCTCTACCTGGTCCACAGCACCGACACCGCGACGGGCGACCGGTACGTCCACCGTGCGCGACGGCTGGTCCTGGGCACCGGCACACCGCCCCACGTCCCCGAACCGTGCCGGGACCTGCCCGGCGACGTCGTGCACAGCTCCGACTACCTGCCCGCCAGGGAGGGGCTCCGCGGCAAGGAGAGCGTCACCGTCGTCGGCAGCGGTCAGAGCGCCGCGGAGGTCTTCCACGACCTGCTCCAGGGCATGGACGCGCACGGGTACGCGCTGAACTGGATCACCCGTTCCCCGCGCTTCTTCCCCCTGGAGTACACCAAGCTCACGCTGGAGATGACCTCGCCCGAGTACGCCGACCACTTCCACGGGCTGTCCGCCCCGACCAGGGACCGGCTCGTGTCATCGCAGAGAGGTCTGTACAAGGGGATCGACGCCGACCTGATCAACACGATCTACGACCTCCTCTACACCAGGAGCCGCGGCGGACCGCTACCCGTGCGCATGATGACCGGTACGGAGGTCACGGGTGCCCGGTACGACGCCACGCGCGGCAAGTACGTCCTGGACCTGCGCAACACCGACCAGGAGCGCGACTTCACGTTCACCACCGACGGGCTGGTGCTCGCCACCGGATACCGGTACCGTCTGCCGCGTTTCCTCGCCCCCATCGCCGACCGACTCCGCTGGGACGACTCGGGACGCCTGGCCGTGCGCCGCGACTACCGCGTGGACCTGGCCGAGGAGGAGACCTCCGCCGAGGCGGACCGGGGGGAGGAGTTCGCGCGGGGCGCGGTGTTCGTTCAGAACGCCGAACTGCACACGCACGGCTTCGTCGCCCCGGACCTGGGCATGGGCGCCTACCGCAACTCCTGCATCCTGCGTGCGATGTTGGGCCACGAGCCCTACGCCGTCGAACGGTCGATCGCCTTCCAGGAGTTCGGCGTACCCGACGTGAACGTCCCCGGGGCGGGCACGCCCGCCCCGGACGCCCTGGCGGGTCCCCGGTCCCTTCTCCCGGACACC
>CALGOD010000816.1 GCA_937957845.1 uncultured Nocardiopsis sp. | reverse complement strand
AGGAGACGGTCCAGAACATCCTGGCGATGCGCTTCGCCAACCAGCTCTTCGAGCCCCTGTGGAGCGGCGGTTACGTCGACCACGTGCAGCTCACCATGGCCGACGACATCGGGGTGGGTGGCCGCGCGGGCTACTACGACGGCATCGGCGCGGCCCGCGACGTCATGCAGAACCACCTGCTGCAACTGTTGGCGCTCGTGGCCATGGAGGAGCCCATCTCCTACAACGCGGACGCGATCCGGACGGAGAAGGAGAAGGTCCTGGAGTCGGTGGCGCTGCCCGAGGACCTGTCCACGGGCAGCGCGCGTGGACAGTACACGGCGGGTTGGCAGGGCGGCACCCCGGTGCCCGGCTACCTGGAGGAGGACGGTATCCCCTCCGACTCGATCACCGAGACCTACGCTGCGCTGAAGCTGGAGGTGACCACCCGACGCTGGGCCGGGGTGCCGTTCTACCTGCGCACCGGAAAACGCCTGGGCCGTCGGGTGACGGAGGTGGCGTTGGTCTTCCAGGCCGCCCCCCAACAGCTGTTCTCCCGTAGCGACGTCAGCGAGCTGGGACAGAACGCGCTGGGGCTGCGCATCCAGCCGGACGAGGGTGTGACCCTGCGGTTGGGCTCCAAGGTGCCGGGGGCCAGCATGGAGGTCCGTGACGTGAGCATGGACTTCGCCTACGGACAGTCCTTCACCGAAGCCAGTCCGGAGGCCTACGAGCGGCTCATCCTGGACGTGCTCATCGGTGATCCGCCGCTCTTCCCCCGGCAGGAGGAGGTCGAGCTGTCCTGGCGGATCCTGGACCCGGTCGTGGAGTACTGGGCCAAGGAGGGCCGCCCCGAACAGTACGGTTCGGGCACGTGGGGACCGGAGTCGGGCGAACACCTGCTCGCCAGGGACGGTCGTCAGTGGCGGCGCCCATGACCGGCCACGACACCCCCGGGAGGAACCGATGATGCTCTACCTGCCGCGTACCACCACCTCGCAGATCACCGAGGCGCTCATGGCGGAGCGTCTCAGTGTGGGCGGCGGCGCCATGAACATGGTGCTGACCCTGGTCATCGTCACCGACGAGGCCGACCACTACGACGCCGTACGCGCCGCCACCGAGGCCGGACGCGAGCACCCCTCGCGTGTGGTGGCGCTGATCAGACGGGACTCCGACGCCGAGCCCGCCATCGACGCCGAGATCCGCCGCCCGGGCACCTCGGGACCGGGAGAGGCGGTACTGCTGCGGTTGTACGGGCCTCTGGGCGAGCACGCCGACTCTGTGGTGACCCCGTTGCTGGTGCCCGAGGCGCCGGTGGTGGCGTGGTGGCCGGGCGTGGGGCCGGTCAACCCGGCGGCCGACCCGGTGGGCCGTCTGGCCCAGCGTCGGATCACCGACGCCCTGCGCGCCCAGGATCCGATGAGGGACCTGCTGGAACGGGTGGCCGACTACAGCCCGGGCGACACCGACCTGACCTGGACCCGCCTGACGCCGTGGCGCTCGCTGTTGGCCAGCGCCATGGACCAGCCGTGTGGTTGGGTGACCTCTGCCAAAGTGACGGCCGAGCCGCACTACCCGAGTGCGGAACTGCTGGCCGCTTGGCTCTCCGACCGGCTGAACGTGCCGGTGGAGCGTGCCGTGTCGAACGGTCCGGGCCTGACCGAGGCCCGACTGACCACCGACCAGGGGGACATCGCGATCTCCCGGGTGGACGGTCGGGTGGCCACACTCGCACGGTTCGGGCAGCCGGACCAGACGGTGGCGCTGCCCCAGCGGTCCGCCGCCGGGGCTCTGGCCGAGGAACTGCGTCGACTGGACGCTGACGAGACCTACGCGAGCGCGGCCCGTCATCTGGGGCCGCTGCTCTCTGAAAGCGGAGCGGGAACATGAGCGAACCTGAGATCATCCGACACTCCGACGCGGGAGCGCTGGCCGACAGCGTCGCGTTGAAGCTGGTGAACATGATCGTTCAGGCCGAGTCGGACAAGCGCGAGTTCCATCTGGTGCTGACCGGCGGCGGAATCGGCATCCGCGCCCTGGAGGCGGTGCACGACCACTCCAAGGAGGCCGGCATGAACTGGTCCCACGTCCACCTGTGGTGGGGCGACGAGCGGTTCCTGCCGGACAAGGACCCCGAGCGCAACGAGACCCAGGCGTGCGAGGCGCTGATCGACCGGATTCCGATCCCCTCGCGCAACGTGCACCCGATGCCCGCCTCCGACGGCATGGACGGTGACCACATCGAACACGCGGCCACCCGGTACGGACGTGAACTGGCGGTGGCGGCGCGCGGACAGGGCCCCGTTCCCGCCTTCGACGTGTGCCTGCTGGGCGTGGGCCCGGACGCGCACGTGGCCTCGCTGTTCCCCGGCCTGCCGGGGGTGCGCGAGGACGAGGCGTCCGTGACCACGGTGCACGACTCCCCCAAGCCGCCACCGCGGCGGATCAGCCTGACCCTGTCCTCCATCCGATCCGCGCGTGAGGTGTGGATTCTGGCCTCGGGTGAGAGCAAGGCCGAGGCCGTACGCCTCGGCCTTGCCGGGGGCAGCGTCGACGAGGCCCCGGTGGCCGGGGCCCGCGGCTCGGAGAGGACCGTGTTCTGGTTGGACGAGGAGGCGGCCTCGCGACTGTAATCGGGCCGTGTGAGGGCTCGGTCGAAGACCGGTTCGTCCGGTCCAGCCGGGCCCTCACGTGTTCCCGCCGGGGGCGGGGGGG
>CALGOD010000815.1 GCA_937957845.1 uncultured Nocardiopsis sp. | reverse complement strand
CATTTTGTACCACCCGGGCGGTCATTGGGGTACACCCGTAACAACGGGACATCCGCAGAACCAGCCGCCATCCGCCCCCCTCACCCACTCTCGACGGGGGTGCCACGGACGCCGCGCGGCCCATCGAGAAGGCGACGACGACGTGCGACTCACGATTATCGGGTCCTCGGGGAGCTTCCCCGGGCCGGACAGCCCGGCCTCCTGTTACATGCTCGAAGCGGACGGCTATCGTCTTCTGCTCGACATGGGCAACGGCGCGCTCGGCGCGCTTCAGCGATACGTCGACATCTACTCGATCGACGCCGTCTACCTGAGCCACCTGCACGCCGACCACTGCTTCGACCTGTGTTCGTACTGGGTGGCCCGGATGTTCCATCCGGACGGGGCCAAGTCCCGCATTCCGGTCTACGGGCCCAAGGGCGTGGCCCGGCGCCTGGCCGAGGCCTACGGCCTGGACCCCGATCCGGGTATGACCGAGGTGTTCGACTTCCATGAGCTCGCGCCCGGCGAACTGCGGATCGGCCCGTTCGACCTCCGGGTCGACCACGTCAACCATCCGGTGGAGGCCTTCGGGGTCCGTGTGGAGCACGGTGGCAGGTCCATGGCCTACTCCGGTGACACCGGGGCGTGCGATTCGCTGGTCGAACTGGCCCAGGACACCGACCTGTTCCTGTGCGAGGCCGCTTTCCAGGACCACCTCGAACACCCCAAGGACATGCACCTGACCGGAAGTGAGGCGGGTGAGCACGCAAGCCGGGCTCGTGCCCGTAGCCTGCTGCTCACCCACCTGGTTCCGTGGAACGACGACGAGGTCACGCTCGCCGAGGCGCGTTCCACCTACGACGGCCCGATCACTCTGGCCCGCAGCGGGCAGGTACACCTGATCGGTGGCTGAGCGGGACGGTTCCCCTCTCCGCCGACGGCGGCGATACGCTCTTGACCATGGCCCGACCTGACGGACGCGTTCCGACCCAACTCCGCCCTGTGACCATCACCCGCAACTGGCTCCGCCACGCGGAAGGCTCCGTGCTCATCGAGTTCGGGGAGACCCGAGTGCTGTGCGCGGCCAGCGTCGAGGACGGTGTTCCGCGCTGGCGCCGTAGCACAGGTGAGGGGTGGGTCACCGCCGAGTATTCGATGCTGCCCCGCGCCACCGACACGCGTGGTGCGCGTGAGTCGGTCCGCGGCAAGATCGGCGGCCGCACCCACGAGATCTCCCGCCTCATCGGCCGCTCCCTGCGTGCGGTGGTGGACTTCAAGGCGATGGGAGAGCACACCATCACCCTGGACTGCGACGTGCTCCAGGCCGACGGTGGTACCCGGACCGCCGCGATCACGGGTGCGTACGTGGCTCTGGCCGACGCGATGAAGTGGCTGCGCAAACGTCGCAAGCTCAAGAACAACCCGCTGACCGGCTCCCTGGCCGCGGTCAGCGTGGGGGTGGTGCAGGGACAGCCCCGGCTGGACCTGAACTACCTGGAGGACTCGGTCGCGCAGACCGACATGAACGTGGTCCTCACGGGGGAGGGGGAGTTCGTGGAGGTGCAGGGCACCGCCGAGGGCCGACCCTTCGACAGGAAACTGCTCGACCAGCTGCTCGACCTCGCCACCTCCGGCTGTGAGGAACTGACCGTGATCCAGAAGAAGGCCCTGTCGGAGTGAGGGTGAGAATCGTTCTGGCCACGCGGAACAAGAAGAAGGTTCCCGAGATGCGGACCATCCTGGCCGATGCCGGGATGGAGGCCGAGGTGCTCTCCCTCGACGCGTTCCCCGACGCCCCCGAGGTTCCCGAGACCGAACCGACCTTCCTGGGGAACGCGTTGCTCAAGGCGCGTGCCATCGCCGAGTACACGGGACTGCCGGCCGTCGCCGACGACTCCGGACTCAAGGTGGACGAGCTGGGGGGTATGCCCGGCGTGCTGTCCGCGCGTTGGGCGGGTCGCTTCGGCGCGCAGGACCAGGACCAGGCCAACCTGGAGCTCGTCCTGGACCAGTTGGCCGACACTCCGCCAGAGCGTCGGGGCGCCCACTTCGTGTGCGCGGCGGCGTTGGTCATGCCGGACGGCACCGAGGCCGTCGTCGAGGGGGTGCTGCGAGGGCGCCTGACCAGGGAGCCCCGGGGCTCGAACGGCTTCGGCTATGACCCGGTCTTCGTCCCCGAGGGGGAGAGCCGGACCATGGCGGAGCTGTCCCCGGAGGAGAAGAACGCCATCAGCCACCGCGGGATCGCCTTCCGCAAGCTGGCCCAGGAGCTGGTGGACATCCTCTGAAACGGGAGCCACCGACTTGTCGGTGAAGGCGTGGGCGCCGGGGCGGCACGGGGACGTTCTCTCACGGGCGGCCCCGGCCGCACCCACGGACGAGGGGAAGGGGGCCGGTGTCGAGAGGGCCGTGGACAGGGGGCACGGGAGAACCCGCCGAAGGACCTCGGTGAAAATTCCGTCCTCCCATGTTTGGCCCACGCGCCCCTGGGGAGGATCACCTTCGCCTGACAAACGAACCAACGCGACGTGAGACGCGGTCCTCGATGTCGGGGGCCGGCGATCCGGCGGACGTCACCGCGTGGGCGGGTAGGCCGATCATCAGCGGCCCGGTCGACACGGAACGTCCGAGCACACGGGGATCCCCTCCTCATCCAGGCGGATTTGACGGTGCCGGATCTGTTGCCTAAGATCAGTCGGGTCGCTGCGGGACGGC
>CALGOD010000814.1 GCA_937957845.1 uncultured Nocardiopsis sp. | reverse complement strand
AACGCGCTGACCTGGGCTGATGGCATGGCTTGAGGCGTGATTGAGGCACTAATCGGGCTCTTCGGACTTCCGGTGGGGAGCGGGACTCGCGGCGGTAGTTGAGGGTGGGTAGGGGTCGAGGTCCTCGATGATCGGTAGCGACCAAGCAACCGTTCGTTCCGAGGACCTCGACGTTGACCAACGCTACGGGGTGCAGCGATGCGCCCACCACTGATCCCTGCGCGCGCTGCGACACACTCCTGGGTATCCCCGAGCTCCATGTGGAGACCGTCGAGCGCACCGCCGCCCTGTTGTCCATCACCGTCTCCACGCCGTGGCAGCTGATGGGTTGCCCGACCTGCGGGGTTGTCGCGCCCAGCCGCGGACGCCGGCGGCGCGAGCTGCATGACGTGCCGGGGCTCGTGCCGGTCCGGGTCCTGTGGCGTCAACGCGTGTGGCGCTGCCCCGACCCGGACTGTCCCAAAGGTACGTTCGTCGAGCAGGTCCCCACCCTCGTCGCGCCCCGCGCCTCGTTGACGAGTCGGGCAGTTGGGTGGGCGATCGTCCAGCTGCGTCGCGAGCACGCCACCGTCGAAGGGCTCGCCCGGCAGCTGGGGGTGGACTGGAAGACGCTGTGGCGCGCGATCAAGCCGCGCCTGGTGGAGCTGGCCGCCGACGAGTCCCGCTTCGAAGGGGTGGTCAGCCTCGGAGTCGATGAGCACATCTGGCACCACGTCGATGTGCGACGCCGCGGCGCCAAGGAGCTGACAGGCATGGTCGACCTGACCCGCGACGCCGAGGGCAAGGTCCGCGCACGACTGCTGGACCTGGTGCCCGGACGCTCGACGAAGGCCTACGCCGACTGGCTCGGCGAACGCTCCCCGCAGTTCCGTGCCGGGGTGCAGGTCGCCGCGCTGGACCCCTTCGCCGGCTACAAGACCGCCATCGCTGACGAGCTTGCCGACGCCACCGCGGTGCTGGACGCCTTTCACGTCGTCAAACTCGGCACCCAGGCCGTCGATGAGGTCCGCCGCCGTGTCCAGCAAGAGACCCTGGGCCACCGGGGCCGCAAGGGCGACCCGCTCTATGGCATCCAGAGAATCCTGCGCGCCGGCGCGGAGAACCTCACCGAGCGCCAACTCGCCCGCCTCGCGACAGCGATCGAGGCCGATGAAGCCCACCAGGCCGTCTACCTCGCCTGGCGCTGCGCACAGGACCTGCGCGCCGCCTACCGCTGCGCCGACCTGACCGCCGGGCGCGCCATGGCCGAACGCATCCTGAGCATCTTCCACACCTGCCCCGTCCCCGAGATCGCGCGTCTCGGGCGGACCCTGCGGCGCTGGAAGGAGGCGTTCTTGGCCTACTTCACCACCGACCGGACCAACAACGGCGGCACCGAGGCCATCAACGGCATCATCGAGCTCCACCGCCGCCTCGCCCGCGGCTACCGCAACCTGTCCAACTACCGCCTCCGCATGCTCCTCGTCGCAGGCGGACTCAACACGTGATCCCCACCGGAAGTCCGAAGAGCCCGTTAACGTGGCCATCTAGGTAGACCAACCGGAAAGGACGACGCTGGATGCACTGGACGCTAAGAGTGCTCGCGTACTGGGTTGCATCAGTCCTGATCGTTCTGCTCACCCCGGCCACTGCCATGATGGCGCTCTTCATGGCGAAGGATCCCGCGAACGCACACATCCTCGCGGGATCCTTCGCCCTTGCCGGGCTGACGTACGTGCCCATTGCATTCGCGGGTGCTCTGGTCGCTGGCGCAGCGTCGATCACACTGGTGCGAGCGCTCCAGCTGGGCAGCGCGGGGCGCGGCCGGTGGGCCGCTTACGTCGGTGCCATGATCGGGATGTTCGCGACCATCGTGCTAGGAACGGTGTTGTTTGCACCGACGGCGACCGGGGCGACGGCGTTCTTCCTCGCCATCTGCGGGGGCATCCCGCTACTGGGGTCGCTCCTCGTGCTCAGGACCTTGCGACGCCGTGGCCAGCTCCCTGGCGCCAGGGTGGACTCCTCGGCATGACGCAAGGCCTGTCTCTCCGGACACGACCGCCGCCGCCGCGCCTTGAGCAACTGATATGTAGTGGCTTCCTGTCAATAGGCAGGGTGAGGCGCCCGTCCCCGGTTTGTGGGGGCGGGCGCCTCTGGCGATGGCGATGTTGGCGATCACGTGTCGCCTAGCCCCGCCGTGGGGCGGCACGGCGGGGCTAGTTTCTTCCCCCACTACGTGGTTCTCGTGCGGGCAGACTCGCTCTCCTTCGCGACCTTCACGACCGGTTTAGCGTGC
>CALGOD010000813.1 GCA_937957845.1 uncultured Nocardiopsis sp. | reverse complement strand
GCTCTTCCGATCTACGCCTCTCCCATGAGGTGTGCCGCTCGCTCACTCCGGTCGAGCGAGGGCCGGTAGAACCAGACCAGTCCCCGCCGCTCGCGTTCGACCCAGCCCTTGCCGTGCAGGTTGTCGAGAACGGTGGCCACGGTGGTGTAGGCCGGACCGTTATTCTCCAAGGACTGGGTGACCGTCCGCACCGTCACCGGCGCGCCCGCGTCCCAGACCACGTCCATCACCGTGGACTCCAACGGGCCCAGGCCCCTGTGGTCCATCGCCGTGCCACCGCCCTCTCTGTTCGGGTGTCCTCGATCGCCGCTCGGCACGCAACGTCGGTATGCGCGGGATGACGCGGACGGAGGCACACCGCACCGTGTTTTCTATTGATGATAGAAAGCCTACTATGGGCCTTAGAATTATTGTCGGGTGAAGGACGAGGTGCACGATGTCCAAGGATGCCGAGCGAGGGGCCGAGAACACAGGCCGCTCAGCGGGGAAGGGCGGTGCGGCTCGCACCCGGCTCTCCTGGAAGGTGCTGCTGGCGGTGGGTGTGTCCCTGCTCCTGGTCGCCGTCGCGGTCACCTGGGGAAGATCCGCCTCGGACGGCGCCGCGGACCAGTCCCGGGCCGCCGAGTCGGATGAGTCGAGTGCACCGGTCGAGTCGACGGCGGAGGAGTCCGACGAGGCGGCCACCGGTACCGAGGCACCGATGGCCCGTAGGCAGCCTGAGGATCCCACCGCCCTGGGTGATGTCGACGCGCCGGTCGTCATGGGCGCCTACTCCGACTACCACTGTCCCTACTGCGGGCGTTGGGTCGCCCAGACCCAGCCGGAACTGATGCACTACGTCGAGTCCGGCGATCTGCGCATCGAGTGGAGGGACTTCCCCATCATCACCGACACCTCCGAGGCGATCGCCCACGCGTCCCGGGCCGCCGCGGCCCAAGGCGCCTTCTGGGAGTTCCACGAGGCCTACTACGCCGCCACCGAGCAGCCCGGCGAGCGCGACCCGGAGGAGACCCTCGCCGGCATCGTCGACGATCTGGGGCTGGACGCCGACAGGTTCGACGAGGACCGGCATGGGGAGGCCGTGGCGGCCCTGGTGTCCCATGACTTCGCGGAGGGCATGCGGATCGGCGTCACCTCGACCCCGTCCTTCCTGATCAACGGGCAGCCGGTCATGGGAGCACAACCCCTGGAGGTGTTCGAGGAGGTCATCGACGACTCCCTCGAGGCCGCCACCGGGAACACCGGGGGTGAGGGTCGATGACCGACATCGGTTTCGTCGCCGCCCTGGTCGGTGGCGTTCTGGCGCTGGTGAGCCCCTGTAGCGCACTTCTGCTCCCCTCCTTCTTCGGTTACGCCTTCCGCGATCCGCGTCGTCTCCTCGTGCGCACGACGATCTTCTACCTCGGACTGTGCACCACCCTGGTCCCACTGGGGGCCGGCTCCGCATTGGTCAGCCGTCTGGTCTACGGGGAACGAGAGCTTCTGATCGCCATCGCCGGAGGGCTCATCATCGCCTTCGGTGTCGCACAGATCGTGGGTTTCGGCTTCTCCTCGCGCCTGGCGGGCCGACTCCAGGGGCGACTGGCCGGCAGGACCGACACGGTGTCGGTGTTCGCCCTGGGAGCGGTGTACGGATTCGCCGGCTTCTGCTCCGGCCCCATTCTGGGCGCGGTGCTGACGGTCGCCGCCACAGGGGGGACCGTGCGCGGTGCGCTGCTCCTGGCGGTCTACGCCTTGGGCATGGCCGCTCCGCTGTTCCTGTTGGCCCTGCTCTGGGACCGCTATGACCTCGGCTCCCGCCGCTGGCTGCGGGGCCGCGTCCTCCGCCTGGGTCGGCTGGAGTTGCACACCACCGCGTTGCTCTCGGGTCTGTTGTTCATCGGGATCGGGGTCCTCTTCCTGACCTCGGACGGGACGGCGACCCTCTTCGGAGGAATCACTCCCTTCACCGACACGGCCGGCCGTCTTCAGGAGTGGATCTTCGGGATCGGAGGCGGGCAGACCGACATGGTGCTCCTGGCGGGCGTGGGGCTGGTGTTCCTCGTGGCCGGATCCCTCAGCTGGTACCGCCAGCGCAAGGGCGGAGCGGAGCGGTCGGCGACCGACTCCGAGGAGTCGGTCCCGGAAACGTCGACCGACCACTTCCGTGGGGCCGGATCCCCTGACCCGGGGTCCCCTGCTTCCACGAAGGACTGAGACGCCACGGCGCCCACCGGGGTTCTCCCCGGTGGGCGCCGGAAAGCGCGGGGGCCTCAGGACTGGGGGACGGGGCAGGAACGGGCCGTGCGCAGCCGGGCCCGCAGGGCGACGGCGAGGAGGCCGAGTCCCAGTACGGCCAACACCGGTTGCAGGGGTGCGAACCAGGACAGGGCCCCCGACGCGCCCAAGGCCAGCAGGACGAGCTTGTTGCACACGGGGCAGCCGATGGCGAACCACGTCAGGACGACCCCGCCCACCCCTCCCCTCGTACGCGGACGGCTCTCCCTCTCTCCCGCGCCGACATAGGTGGCCGCCAACAGGCCGCACAGCACCGCACTGACGATCCAGACGGGATAGGACCACCACGTGGGTTCGATCTCCCGGCTGAAGAACCCGTTGGGCAGCAGCACGGTGGGCACCCCCAGAAGTACCAGGGTGATCAGGGTCGCGGCCGCAGCGACCGACCAGTGTCTGTAGGTCCACGAGCCCATCCTCGGGCCTCCTCTTCCTGTCGCCACCACGGGCGACACCACCGACGATCTTCTATCTTCCATAGAAGACTATCTAAGATGGGTAGAACTAGCCCGTCGGGGTA
>CALGOD010000812.1 GCA_937957845.1 uncultured Nocardiopsis sp. | reverse complement strand
GTCCGTCCCGCTCCTCCGGCTCGGAGTCGTCCACGTCCTGCGCGACGGGTGTCGCGGGTTCCACGGACTCCCCGGTCTCGCCGGGCCACCCGGGCCCCTCGACCTCCGCGGGCCACTCCGGCTCGACATGCCCGCCCTGCCACGGCTCGTCCCCGTCCGGCGTGGCGGGAACCGCGGGTTCCACGGCCTCGTCCGACTCCGCGGGCCTTTCCTTCTCCACGGACTTCTCGGGCGCCGCGGGCCACTCCGCCCCGGTCCGCCGATCCTGCCGGAACTCGTCCAGGTCCGGCACGAAGACCGTCACGGATCCACCGGTCCCCTCGGGCGGCCAAGGAGGTTGGGTCTGCTGGGCCAGTGCGGGCGCCGCACCGCCCGCCAGCACGACCGAGGTCAGTGCGGCGACGGCGATCGAGCGGGGCCGGCTCCGCGGCCCGTGGAACGACGAGGCCTGCCGCCCCGGGTCCGTGGGACGGCAGGCCTGCTTCGGTTCTTGGTGTCGCGGTATTCGCATGACGGTGGTTCCCCCATATGCGGTACGCCACGGCGCCCACGTCACGGTGACGCGGATCTCTCCGCCACGGCGCCCTCACCATTCGTCACACAAAACGCACTTAATGTCACTCTCTGTAGCGCACCCGACCTGCAAAGAGAGTAAAGAGTCCTTGACCCATGGGGGGCAAAGCGGTCAAGTGAGAATTAATCGGACTCATCCTCTCGAAGATCGGTCACGTGCGACTACGCAGCGTCGTTCGCAGGGAGGCCCAGGCGGGCACCCACGAAGTCGGCCGTGGCCACCATGCCCCGGTAGTTCGGGTGGACGGGGGCTCCGTTCTCGGGGATCAGACCCTCCACCCAACGCACGCTCGACGACTTGCACACGTCGTGACCGCGCTTGAAGACGTCCACGAAGATCGCGCCCTGGGCCTGGGCCTCCTCGGCGATCATCGCGTTCAGCGCCGTCTGGGCCTGGTCCAGGTAGGCGACGTCACCGCGTGCGATGGGCGTGCTCGGCCAGCAGCCCCTGCTCTCGGGCATGAGCTGCAGGTAGCCCACGGCCAGGACCGTGGCGTTCGGGCTGCGTTCGGCGATGTCGGCGTAGACCTTCGACACGGCCGGGCGCAGGTTCTCGATCCGGTTGTCCAGCTCATCGCCGTAGTGGTTGGCGCACGGGCTGCCCAGGGGGTTGGTCAGGCTCCGCTTGGCGCACTCGACCAGGATCTCGGAGAAGCCGAAGTCGTTGCCCGCGATACCGACCGTGACCAGGTCGGTCTCGGGGGTCAGGGCGTCGAACTGCGGCAGGGTGTCGCTGAACTGCGGCTCGTAGAAGTCGTTGATGACCGCGCCGGAGCAGCTGGCGTCCGTGAACTCGGCGACGCCCAGGCGCTGGGCGAGCATCGTCGGATAGTTGTTGGACGTACGCATGCAGCCCAGCAGGGGCATACGGGGTTGGACTCTCTCCTCACGGATGAGCGGACCGGCCACGAAGGAGTCTCCGAGGGAGACGTAGTGCTGGTAGGAGGCGGCGGCCTCCACCGGCTCGGCCGCGGCGGGCGCGGAGGCCAGGGACACGCCTAGGACGACGGCGGCCAGCGGGGTCAGCGCCCGACGTAGGAGTCGGGACGGGGACACGGTTCGGCCAGGATTACGGGACACGCGGGTTTCCTCTCCAGGAGCGGGGGCGTGGAGCTTCGGACCCTAAGAATTCTTTAACATGACCTACGGGGAAAGGACCCTAACTCGTAGGTAACTTTCCTGTGTCCCCGCGATCTCTCCCCCCTCCGGCCGAGGTTGTCCGCGGAAGCCGTTAGCGTTGCCACCATGGCGAAGGCAGCGAAGACCACGTTCCGGTGCACCGAGTGCGGATGGAGCACCCTCAAGTGGGTGGGCCGCTGCGGCGAGTGTCAGGCCTGGGGCACGGTGGAGGAGGCGGGGGCTCCCCCGCCCGCGGCCGTCGCGCCGGCTCCGGTCACCTCCCGGGCCCGTCCCATCACCGAGATCAGCGTGGAGAGCGCCGAGGCCGTGCCCACCGGCGTCGACGAACTGGACAGGGTCCTGGGAGGCGGCGCGGTCCCGGGCGGTGTGGTGCTGCTCGCGGGCGAACCCGGGGTGGGCAAGTCCACCCTGTTGCTGGAGGTCGCCGCGATGCGCGCGGCGGAGGGGCCGGTGCTGTACGTGACCGGCGAGGAGTCCGCCGGGCAGGTACGCCTGCGCGCCGAACGCCTCGACGCGCTCTCCGACAAGCTGTATCTGGCCGCGGAGACCTCCATCGCCTCCCTGGTCAGCCACGTGGACGCGGTCGCTCCCCAGCTGTTGATCGTGGACTCGGTGCAGACCATGGTCTCCCCGGACGTCTCGGGCGTCCCTGGAGGCGTCACCCAGGTCCGTCAGGTGGCCGGTGCGTTGATCCAGATCGCCAAGGAGCGGGGGATCGCCACCGTGCTGGTCGGCCACGTGACCAAGGACGGCTCCATCGCGGGTCCGCGCCTGCTGGAGCACCTGGTGGACGTGGTGCTGCACTTCGAGGGCGAGCGCCACTCCCAGCTGCGACTGCTGCGCGCGGTGAAGAACCGGTACGGCCCCACCGACGAGATCGGCTGTTTCGAGCTGACCGAGAGCGGCATCGTCGGCCTGCCCGACCCGAGCGGACTGTTCCTCACCGAGCGCACCGACCCGGTTCCGGGCACGTGCGTCACCGTCGCCCTGGAGGGACGCCGCCCACTGATCACCGAGGTCCAGGCACTGGTGGCGGCCAGCCCGTTGCCCGCACCGCGTCGGGCCACCTCGGGACTGGACACCTCACGGGTGAACATGATCCTGGCGGTGCTGGAGAAACGCACCGGCATGCGGCTGGCCAACATGGACGTGTACGCGTCCACGGTGGGCGGTGTGAAGCTGACCGAGCCGGCGGTGGACCTGGCGCTGGCCATGGCCGCTGCCAGCTCCAACAACGACGTGGCGCTGCCCGTGGACTTCGTCGCCATCGGCGAGGTGGGTCTGGCCGGTGACGTACGCACCGTGAGCGGGATCCGGCGTCGGGTGGCCGAGGCTCAACGGCTCGGCTTCACCGAGGCCATCGTGCCCAGGAACTTCGGCGACCCGATACCGGGTATCCGGACCCACGAGGTGACGGAGCTCAACGAGGCCCTGGCCCGGGTCTCCAGGCGCTCCAAGCGTGCGCGTCCGCCCCGCTCCGAGGACGAGGGATGAGCGCCCCGTTCTCCTCGGAGCGGGGCGGCGCTCCGGTCCCACCACGTCAGAAGTCGAAGACCGCGCCCTTCTGGGTCAACAGCATGCAGTGGTTGGGGAACTCCTGCTGGTAGACGCCCCCGCCGTGAGCCGTGGCGACGACGGGCGCGTAGATCATCGGGCAGGGGTTCTGCGAACCGGTCACGTCCTCGATCGATCCCGCCTCGGCGATGGTCTCACAGGCCTCCTCCGCCCGGGGGTGGGTGCCTCCGACGGGAGCGCACTCCAGGACGACCTGCCTGACCCAGCCTTCGGACTCACTCCGCACGGACAGGATGTGGCGTTCCGCGGGAGTCTCCCCATGGGCGGGAGCGACGAGCGCCAGCACGAGGGCGGGAACGGCGAACAGAGTCGAAACGGTGCGTTTCACGATGGTCTCCAGACGAACGGAACCAGGGATCACCACGGATGGTAACCGACTCAACACCATGAGTTTCCTATTTTCGAGAAAACGCCGGAACTCGGATGATTCGGTTTCCGGCCCCACGCGAATACCCCAAGGG
>CALGOD010000811.1 GCA_937957845.1 uncultured Nocardiopsis sp. | reverse complement strand
CTCCACCACCGTCAGCACCAGCTTGATCAGGTCACGCTCGACCGTGTCGGGTTCGGTCTCGATCCTGTGGCGCAGACGCCCTCTCTCCGTCTCCGCCGGCGGGGTGGTCGCACCACGGCGCGCGGTGGCGTCCAGAGCGTTCTGGAGTTCGCCCAGGATGTCGCGTTCGCCGCCGGTGTCCGTCACCTCGTCGATGTCGCGGACCACCGCCGCCTCGACGGGTTCCGGGGAATCCTCCGCCCGGTGGGGAGGTCCGTCGCTTCCTTCCGCCATACCGCTCCCTCCCCTGGGCTCAGTCCCGACGGATCCATCCGCTCAGGGGGTGTCCGCCCTCCCAGGGGGAGGACACCTCCTCATCGATCGACGACACCAGGGCTCTCAGGGAGACCCGGACCAGGTCGACGTCGGCGATGGAGATGGTCAGATCCCCCGTGACCAGCACCCCCTTGGCCAGGACACGGTCGAGCAGGTCGACCAAGGAGATCTCCCTGCCGGCCAGGGGATGGTCCTCGTCCAGCATCCGGCTCACAGAACGGTCCTGCTCGGGGAACGGAACCTCGGGGAGGCCGGTGGAGCCCGGGTCCCGGCTCACGTGCTCACCTCCGACGGGCGTCCGGTGGCGAAGGAGTAGGGCGTCCACGGTCCGGAGACCTCGATCCTGACGCCCTTCGGCGCCCGGGAGTCCAGCTCGTGTGCGGTGGCGAGGAAGGCACCCACCCGCTCCTCGTCCACGAGGTAGGCGTTGTTCATCACGTTCTCCCCCGACACCTCCGACAGTGCGGCGCTCTGGGGCCGGTGCTGCTCGCGCGCCCACGCGAGTCCTCCCAGGACCTCGTCGGTGCGTTCACACAGCTCGACGGCCCTCTGCCAGGTGTCGTCGCGGCGGTCGCGCTGCTCTCTGCGCCTGCGCAGGTAGGCCCTGCCCGGGTTCGCCTCCCCGGAGGAGGGTCGGGCGGGCGGGACCGGGGGCGCGGGTGCCTCGGCGTAGACCTTCACTCCCAGTTCGACCCGGCCCGCCAGTTCCCGCAGGGTCGCCTCGAAGGCTTCGCCGTGCTCTGTGAGGACCTCGCGTACCCGCTCATCTGAGTGGTAGACCGTGGCCAACCTCAACGGCACGGTGACGGTGCGACGTCCGACCGCCTCCACCACGCCGTGGTGGGCCCGGGCGACCTCCTCCAACCAGCGCAGGTCCTCCAGGTTGTTCCTGAGCGCCTGTTCACCGAACTCGTGCAGGGGGACGGTGCTGACCACGGCGGTCAGCCGAGCCTCGGCCACCACGTGGACGGGATGGCCGCCGACCCCGGTCAGTCCGTCCACGGCTTCGGCGTCGAAGGGGCGGCACACCGCGTAGACGTAACTGGCGTACTCAGGCGGACCCATGGTCCTCCTCCCCCTCGTACGGGTGCGGGGCCGGCTCCCGCTCGGAGAGCCCTTCGGCCGGTTCGTGCCGAGTGGAGCGTGCCGGTGCGGCGGTGACCTCCGCCGTCCGGTGTTCCTCCAGGGCCGCGACGCGTTCTCGCAGGCGCCGGTTCTCCTCGGCCAGCTCCCCGTCCTCACGTCGCATCGCACGGGAGGAGAGGGCCGGGTCGTGCTCCCACCAGTCGATGCCCATCTCCTTGGCCTTGTCCACCGAGGCGACGAGCAGGCGGAGTTTGACCGTGAGGAGTTCGATGTCCAGCAGGTTGATCTGGATGTCGCCCGCGATCACGACCCCCTTGTCGAGCACGCGTTCCAACACGTCGGCGAGGTTGGCGGCGGAGGAACCGCCGGAGGATCGGATCTGTCGTGGCTCACCACGCCAGGGTGTCGGTTCACTCATGCGCGACCATTCCTCCCTGTGCTCGGAGCGGGGCGGGTGACGGACGAGTCCGGGCCGGGGACCGCGAACGGCGGCTCCGAAGGCTCGCGCGGGCGTCCGCCACGGTCGTCGGGAGGAGCCCGTCGCTTCGCCGCTCCCACGGCGGTGGGCACGGTTCCCGTCGTGGTGCCCACGGAACCCTTCCTGCCGTCATCGCAGACCCTGGTACCTCTCGGCCTCCTCCAAACGATCCAGCAGCGCGTCCTCGAGGTCGTCGAACTCCCCCTCTGACAGCTCGCCGTCGTCGAACCGTTCGTAGAGTTCCGCCAGTTGTCGCCGGATACGTGAGGTGTCGTACTTCTCCTGCTCGGCGGCCTCCAGAACCTGGCGCGTCGTCCAGTCGACGAATCGGATCGGAGCCGCCGGGGCGGTGAGTATCGCGCTGAGGAGGCCCATGTCCTCCTCCTTTCCGGATGAGGCCCCTCGCGGGGCCGGTCATCACTGCGGTGACGTCACGAAGCTGTACGGGGGCAGGGGCCCGTTGACACGGACCTCCATGTAGGTGTCGAACTCCCGCCGAAGCCGCTCGGCCTCGTCGAGGAACTCCTCGGCCCGGTCCCGGTGCACCAGGAAGGAGACGTTGGCCAGGCAGCCGTCCACGAGCGGCCCCTGGGCCGTGCGCTCGGCATGTTCGGCCAGGGGCTCGACGACGATGTCGGAGTCACGCTGCTTCAGCCCTTCCAGTGCCTGGGCCACCTGTTCCCCGAAGGACATGCGTTCGGCGGGCGAGCCTCCCCCGATCCTTCTCAGGCTCTCGTTCCTGGCTCTCAGTCCCTCGTCCTCGCTGAGCACGGTCCGAAGGGCCGCCTCCTCCACGTGTGAGGCCTTGACGTTGAACTCCACCCGTTCCTCCAGCCGGTCGAGCAGCGTGGAGTAGTGGTCCGCGAAGCGGCCGATCTCGGCGGCGACGGCGTCGTCGTTCTCGCTGACCGCCCCGAAGCGCATGGGCAGTACACCGTGGTTTTGGGCCAACCGTTGGAGCACCTCCTGGTGGGCGGCCAGGTCACGTCTTTTGGCCCGCAGGCCCTGGGGGGCGTCGCTGACGGCCGCGGCGATCCCGTGGGCGCGCACGAACCGCACCGGGGGCGCGCCCTCACCGACGCCGGACAGTTCCATCCCGTCCAGTGACTCGTCGTCGTGGACGAAGCCGTAGACGTAGGTGCTCACTCCTTCTCCTCCTTCCTCTTGCCCGAGGCACGGCGGCGAGCGTGCGCGGGCTGCTTCTCCTGGTCGCGTTCCTCGTCCCCTCCCTTGGAGAAGGACTCGGAGATGGCCTCGGCGGCCCCAGTGAGAGCGCCCTTGGACTTGCTTCGCGAACCCTTCTCCATACCGCTGTCGAGGAGGTCGGGAAGACCCGCGCCACCGCTACTGGCCAGGTCCAGACGGTTGCACGCCTCGGCGAAACGCAGGTAGGTGTCGACGCTGGCGACCACGATGCGCACGTCGACGGTGAGAAGTTCGATACCCACGAGCGAGACCCTGGCGAACACGTCGATCACCAGGCCCTTGTCGAGGATGAGGTCGAGGATCTCGTAGAGATCGCCGGAGCCGCCGCCTCCCCCGGTCTGTTGCATCACCGTCATCGGAACCGTGTTCCTTTCCTCGGACGCGTACGGAGGGAGGGGCTTTCGCCCTCGCTCGGGGCGACCGGGCTCATGGGGCGTCGGAACGTCCGCGTGTGTAGCGCTTGGTGCGCCTGTAGCCCCGGATCTCCCCTTCTGAGTCGAGTTCCACGGTGTAGGTGGCCAGGAGGCTCATCGTGTCCGGGATCCGCCGGAGCTCGACCGCCTCGATGGTCAGATCCCACCCGTCCTCGGATCGCTCGAACCCGGAGACCCCCTCGATCTCGATCCCGGTCAGCTCCTGGAACTGCTTCTGCGCCTCGCGCACG
>CALGOD010000810.1 GCA_937957845.1 uncultured Nocardiopsis sp. | reverse complement strand
GGACTCGGACCACAGGTGATCCGGCCTACGGTCGACACCCGCGACCTTTGACTACAGTGGGTAGCGGACCATGCACATTGAGAGCATGTCGGTCGAGGCGCCGTCACCGGCCGTACCCGGCACCCTCGCTCACCGGAAGGGCTTCCCGTGGCAGACGAACCGACTTCCCGAAACGACCCGACCCACCAGAGCACCCCCGGCCTCGACGGCGCCCTCACCGAGGCGCTGCTGCGCACACGCAGGTACCTGCGTCCCCGCCAGGTCTCGTCCGACCTTCGCACACTGCACCAGATCGGGGGACGCGACTCCGACGCCTTCTACCGGGACCGGTGGAGCCATGACAAGGTGGTGCGTTCCACCCACGGGGTCAACTGCACGGGTTCCTGTTCGTGGAAGGTCTACGTCAAGGACGGGATCATCACCTGGGAGGGACAACAGACCGACTACCCGTCGGTGGGTCCCGACCGTCCGGAGTACGAGCCGCGCGGCTGCCCGCGGGGAGCGGCCTTCTCCTGGTACACCTACTCACCGACCCGGGTGCGCTATCCCTATGTGCGCGGTCTGCTGCTGGAGATGTACCGCGAGGCCAAACGGCGTACCGGCGACCCCGTCCTGGCCTGGGCCGACATCGTCTCCGACCCCGAGCGTTCCCGCCGCTACAAGGCGGCGCGCGGCAAGGGCGGCCTGGTGCGGACCTCCTGGGAGGAGGCCGTGGAGATGGCCGCCGCCGCCCACGTGCACACCGTCAAGGAGTTCGGCCCCGACCGCGTCGCCGGATTCTCCCCGATCCCCGCCATGTCGATGGTCTCGCAGGCGGCGGGCTCCCGGTTCTACTCGCTGATCGGCGGGGCGATGCTGTCGTTCTACGACTGGTACGCCGACCTGCCGGTGGCCTCGCCCCAGGTGTTCGGCGACCAGACCGACGTGCCCGAGTCCGGGGACTGGTGGGACGCCGGCTACCTGATCATGTGGGGCTCCAACGTGCCGGTGACCCGCACGCCCGACGCCCACTGGATGGTCGAGGCACGCTACCGCGGACAGAAGGTGGTCGTGGTCTCCCCCGACTACGCCGACAACACCATGTTCGCCGACGAGTGGCTGCCCGCCCGCCCCGGCACCGACGGTGCCCTCGCCATGGCGATGGGCCACGTCGTGCTCAGGGAGTTCTTCGTCGACCGGACCACGCCCTACTTCGACGACTACGTCAAGCGCTACACCGATCTGCCGTTCCTGGTGTGCCTGGACCGGCAGGGCGACTCCTACAGGCCCGGCAAGTTCCTCACCTCCGCCGACCTGGGCGGCACGGAGGACAACGCCGCCTTCAAGACCGTGCTGCTGGACGAACGCACCGGCGAACCCACCGTGCCCAACGGCTCCCTGGGCTTCCGCTACGGCGAGGAGGGCAAGGGTCGGTGGAACCTCGACCTCGGTGACACCGCTCCGCTGCTCAGCCTCCACGCACCCGACGGCGAAGCGGTCACCATCGAACTGCCCCGCTTCGACGCCCTCACGGGCGCCGCCGAACCGCTGTACCGGGGCGTTCCGGTACGCCGTGTCGGCGAGCACCTCGTCACCACGGTCTTCGACCTCCTGCTCGCCCAGTACGGCGTCCCCCGCGACGGACTCCCCGGCACCTGGCCGAGCGGATACGACGACGCCACGCAGCCCTGCACCCCGGCGTGGCAGGAGCCGATCACCGGTGTTCCCGCGAAAAGGGCCGAGCGTATCGGGCGGGAGTTCGCGGCCAACGCCGAGGAGTCCCGAGGCCGCTCCATGATCATCATGGGAGCCGGCACCAACCACTGGTTCCACTCCGACACGATCTACCGGGCGTTCCTGACCCTGACGACACTGACCGGCTGCCAGGGGGTCAACGGGGGAGGGTGGGCGCACTACGTGGGGCAGGAGAAGGTGCGGCCCCTCACCGGCTACAACCAGGTGGCCGCCGCGCTGGACTGGTCACGCCCACCGCGACAGATGATCCAGACCGCCTACTGGTACCTGCACACCGACCAGTTCCGCTACGACCCCTTCGGCGCCGACGCCCTGGCCGCGGCCAACGGCCGGGGAATGTTCTCGGGAAAGTCCACGGCGGACGTGATCGCCCAGTCCGCGCGGCTGGGCTGGATGCCCTCCTATCCGACCTTCGACCGCAACCCGCTGCACCTGACGGAGGACGCGGAGCGAGCCGGACTGCCGCTGTCGGAGTACATCCCACGGGAGCTGAAGGCCGGACGACTGCGGTTCGCCTGTGAGGATCCCGACTCCCCGGAGAATTTCCCCCGGGTCCTGACCGTATGGCGCGCCAACCTGCTCGGCAGCTCGGGCAAGGGCAACGAGTACTTCCTCAAGCACCTGTTGGGCACCGACGCCTCCGTACGGGCCCAGGAGGCCCCGCCCCAGGCGCGCTCCGCCGACGTCGTCTGGCACGACGAGGCGCCGACCGGCAAGCTCGACCTGCTGCTGTCACTGGACTTCCGGATGACCAGCACCACCGTCTTCTCCGACATCGTGCTGCCCGCCGCCACCTGGTACGAGAAACACGACCTCAACACCACCGACATGCACCCCTTCGTGCATCCCTTCAACCCGGCCATCGCCCCTCCCTGGCAGAGCCGCACCGACTTCGACGCCTTCGCCGCCCTCGGACGCGCGTTCAGCCGCCTGGCCGTCGACCACCTCGGTGTACGCAAGGACGTCGTCGCGGTCCCCCTCACCCACGACACCCCCGACGAACTGGCCACTCCGCACGGACGCGTCCGCGACTGGAAGACCGGGGAATGCGAACCGGTACCCGGCCTCACCATGCCCAAGCTGGTGGAAGTGGAGCGCGACTACACCGCCATCGCGGACAAGATGGGAGCCCTCGGTCCCCTGCTGGAGCGGCTCGGCGCGACGACGAAGGGCGTGACCTTCGACGTCGGAGAGGAGGTGGACCGACTCGGGCACAAGAACGGGACCGTGCGCGGCGGCGCCGCCGACGGGCGCCCATCCCTGGCCCGGGCCTCCCACATGTGCGAGACCATCCTGGCGCTGTCGGGCACCACCAACGGCCGCCTGGCCACCCAGGGGTTCCGCACCCTGGAGGAGCGCACCGGCGGCCACCTCGCCGACCTCGCCGCCGAGCACGAGGGCAAGCAGATCACCTTCGCCGACATCCAGGCCGCCCCCGTTCCCGTCATCACCTCACCGGAGTGGTCCGGAAGCGAGAGCGGAGGACGCCGCTACTCCCCCTTCACCATCAACGTGGAACGCCACAAGCCCTGGCACACCCTCACCGGACGCCAGCACTTCTTCCTCGACCACGACTGGATGGCCGAGATCGGTGAGAACCTGCCCGTCTATCGGCCGCCCCTGAACATGCACGCGCTCTTCGCCGAGCCCCCGATCGGAGAGGTCGGCGAACTGGGGGTGGCCGTGCGCTACCTGACCCCGCACAACAAGTGGTCGATCCACTCCGAGTACCAGGACAACCTGCTGATGTTGAGCCTGTCGCGAGGCGGGCCGACGATCTGGATGAGCGTCGAGGACGCCGCCAAGGTGGGGGTGTCCGACAACGACTGGATCGAGGCGGTCAACCGCAACGGCGTCATCGTGGCCCGGGCCATCGTCTCCCACCGGATGCCGGAGGGAACGGTCTACATGTACCACGCCCAGGACCGGCTCATCGACGTGCCGCGGTCGGAGACCTCCGGCAGACGGGGTGGCATCCACAACTCCGCCACACGCCTGCTCGTCAAGCCCAGTCA
>CALGOD010000809.1 GCA_937957845.1 uncultured Nocardiopsis sp. | reverse complement strand
ACGTTGATCGCGAGCAGGACGACGCCCAGGGTGCGCGCCCAGCTCCTACCGGTGACGCCCAGTTCGAACGTGGCCGGGAAGCGTGTCAGGAACTCCTCGGTGACCGGCCGACCGGTCATGAGGGAGGTTCCGAGGTCGCCTTGGAGGATACGGCGCAGGAAGGCGAGGTACTGAACCGTGAGCGGTTCTTCCAGGCCGAAGGACCGTCGCAGCTGGGCACGCTGTTCGGCGGTCGCGTCGTCGGGGAGGAGGGCGTACTCCGGTCCGCCCGGCAGCCGTTGCAGCCAGACGAACAACAGGATCGACAGGCCGCCCAGTGTCGGGATCAGCTGTAGGAGACGCCTGACGATGAATCGCAGCACCTTCGCCGCCTTTCGCCAGTGTGGGAACGATGGACCCGAAGCGTCCCCGCCGGGGTGTGGCGGGAGTTCGGGTGGTCGGTCACGGGGTGGGACACCGAGCGGCGCGCGCCCGCACGTGTGGTGCCGTGGGCGGTGACCGTCGGCGGAGGGTGGGCCCCTCGGAGGAGATCGGGCGTCCGTGTGCCGTCCGCTCCCCGCGTCCCGCCGTCTTCGGCGGACCGCGATCCCTCTCGGGCCGCGATACGGGGGTCCCGCGGTGCCCGGGACTCACCGCCCCGGGCACCGCACGGGCCCGACCGGACACCGGTCGGGCCCTCCCCACTCCCCTCACGGGGAGGAGGGGCGGGTCACTTCCAGGAGGCCTCGGAGAAGTTCTCCTGCGTCAGCGGGCTGACGTTGGGCGGGTCGACGTTCTCGGCGAAGGCGATGGAGGGCGGGGAGCTGGAGATGGGCAGCCCCGGCAGGATCTCCATGACCTGCTTGTTCAGCTCCTGGTAGGCGGCGATGCGCTCCTCCTCGTTCGGGTTGGTGCTCGCCTCCTCCATGGCCTCGAACAGCTCCTCGTCGCGGAGGCCGAACTCACCGGTGTAACCGGAGAACCAGGTACCGATGAAGTTGTAGGCGTCGTTGTAGTCGCCGGTCCAGCCGAGCAGGTACAGCGGGCACTCACCGGAGTTGGTCTTCGGGATGTACTCGGTCCACTCGTAGGTGACCGGCTCCACCGTGACGCCGACCGCCTCCAGGTCCGCGGCGATGACGTCGAAGATGTCACGCGGCGCGGGCATGTAGGGGCGGGTGACGTCGGTCGGGTAGCAGAACTCGACCGTCAGGTCCTCGTGTCCGGCGTCGGCCAGCTTCTCCTTGGCCAGTTCGGGGTCGTGCTCGAAGGTCCGCACGTCCGGGGACCAGCCGTCGAGGGTGTCGGGGTGGAACTGGGTGGCGACCTCGCCGCCCTCGGGAAGGATCGTGTCGACGATGCGCTGGCGGTCCACCGCGTGCGCGAGGGCCTCACGCACCTCGATGTCGGCGAGTGCCTCGTGGGCCTCCTGCTGGTAGGCCATGTAGAGGATGTTGAACACGTCGCGGGTGGGCACCTGGAAGCCGGCCTCGATCAACGGCTCCACGTCGGCGGGCGCGACCAGGTCGTAGCCGTGGATGTCCCCGGCCTCCAGCGCCTGGCGGCGGGCGTTCTCGTCGGGGATCGCGCGCAGGATCATCGTCTCGAAGCCCGCGGGCTCGCCCCAGTAGTCGTCGAAGCGCTTGAGGGTCACTTCGGCCTGGTCGTGGTCCCACTCCTCGACGGTGAAGGGCCCGGTGCCCGCGATCGTCCCGGCCGTCTGGCTGTACTCGGGAAGGGTGTAGTTGCCCTCCTCTCCGGTGATCTCCTGGTCGGCGATGGCCTCCAGGGTCGTGGGGCTCATGATGCCGAACGCCGCGAGGCTGAAACCACCGGGGAAGATCGAGGAGTACTCCGAGATCGTGATGACCGCGGTCAGCTCGTCCTCGGCCTCGCAGGAGACGAAGCGGGCCTCGGGGGTGTCCTCGTTCTCGTTCTCGGCGAACCCGCCGAAGATCGACTGCCAGTAGTAGGAGTTGTTCGTGCTCTGGTAGCCGCCGGTGAGGTTGTACCAGCGGTCGAAGTTGGCGCAGACCGCTTCGGCGTCGAGCTCGTCACCGTCGTGGAAGACGACGCCCTCGCGCAGGTGGAAGGTCCATACGGTGCCGTCCTCGGACTGCTCCCACTCCTCGGCGAGTCCGCCGATGATCTCGCTGCCGCCCGACTCGTGCTCCAGCAGGGTGTCGAAGACCTGTCGGCTGTAACGGTAGGTCTCGCCGTCACTGGTGAGGAAGGGGTCGAGGGTGCTGATGTCGCCTGCGGCCGCGAAGACGAAGGGTTCGGACTCGTCGGTGCCGCCCTCGCGGGTGCTTTCCGCGCACGCCGTGGCCACCATGGTGAGGGCCGCGGCCGTGGCCAGGAAGGCCAGCGGTTTTCGGGAAGACTTCGTGAACATGTCCACCTCAATGTGGGGCCGGTGTGTAGGGGAGGCCCTGGAACGATTGAGTGGACACTAGACCGCGCCGAGAGCGGCTGTGAAGATAGACGGCTGGGTATTAATACAACCGTTTCACATCTGTGCCGCGATCCATAAGCGCGTTTTCACCGACGTCCTGTCGATCGGAGGAGCCCTACCACGTAATAAGCCCCGTGGGTGCCGACCCCCGGATTTTCCTACATAGCACTTCACATAAGAGCGAAGCTTTTCATCCCGTCATAGGATGAATTATGGCGGTGTTCCGAGTTCCACTTCGGTCATCGGGACCGCCGATGCCCACGCCGAGGATGCGGCGCCCTATGATGTGCCGTTGTGACCACACCCCTTGACGACGCGACGCTGACCGCGTTCCTCGAAGGCCAGGAGTCCGCCTGGCTGGCCGAGCAACTGATGTTGATCGCCGACGAGGACCCCCTCATCCGGATCCGACTGACCGCCGCGGCCGGATCCGAGAAGGCCGTGGACGAGGCGCGCGACGCCGTTCTGACCGGCGTCGCCGACCATCTCCCGGAGGATCCGACCGAGGGCGCCGACGCCCTGCATCGGGTCCTGGACGTGCTGGACGACCTCGTCGACTACGGTTTCGAGGACGAGTCGGCCGACATCGCCGACGAGGCACGGGAGTTCTACCTCAGGCGCCACGGCGAGGACGACAGCGAGCACCTGGCACGGCTGCACACCCTCGCCGACGGCGAGGAGGACGAGGAGTAGGAAGGCCGGGGGCGGAGGCCACCGCTCCCGGCCCGGTGCGACGGCCCCAGGACCCCCGGTCGTCCTGTGCGGCTACGGCGCGCACCAACGGCGGACCTCGGTGCTCCACAGCGCGATGTTGGCGGCGATGGAGGCGAGCGCGCCGA
>CALGOD010000808.1 GCA_937957845.1 uncultured Nocardiopsis sp. | reverse complement strand
CGGGAACGCCCTCGTAGACGGCGTCGTGGAACCAGAGCGCGTACAGAACGCCGTCGATGTCACGTGCCTGATCCCGGAGGCTCCCCGCCGCGCGCAGCGTGCTCTCCAAGTGGGCGGGCGTGTGGTAACGGCGGTGCGGCTCGCCCCAGCGTCGCAGGAGCTCGGTCCCCACCGCGATCGCCTCGGGGGAGTCTCCGGCGAGCCCTCGCCATGCGGCCCCCAGCCGCTCCGTGAGGTCGGACGTCCCGCCGGGGTCGTGGAAGCTCATGGGTGCAGTCTTCTCCACGCGGGCCCGTCCGTCCAGCGAGGGCCTCAGATCTCGAAGGTGTCCACGAGCCCGGCCTCGTGGGCGAGGATGGCCACCTGCACACGGTTGCGCAGTCCCAGTCGGTTGAGGATGGCGCTGACGTAACTCTTGACCGTGCCCTCCACCAGGAACAGCCGCTTGGCGATGTCGGCGTTGGACAGCCCGGCGCCCACGAGCGCCAGCACCTCCCGCTCGCGCTGGGTGAGCTCCTCGACCCGGGCGACGGCGGCCGCCTCCCGGGCGGCCCGGGCGCCTCCGAACCGGGCTATCACCTGACGTGCCACTTGGGGGGACAGGTAGGCGCCGCCGTCGGCCACCGCGTGCACCCCGGTGATGAGCTCACGTGGATCCCCGGCCTTGAGAAGGAAGCCGCTCGCCCCGTCGCCGAGCGCCTGGGAGATGTAACTGTCCTCACCGAAGGTGGTCAGGATGATCACCGAGGTGGAGGGGGCGACCCTGCGGATCTCGGTGGTGGCGGCCAGCCCGTCCATCCGTGGCATACGGATGTCGAGCAGGGCCACGTCGGGCCTGTGGGAGAGGACCATGTCCACCGCCTCGCGTCCGTCGGAGGCCTCGGCCACCACCTCGATTCCCGGATCGCTGCCGAGGATCGCCCGCACACCGGCACGGATCATCGCCTCGTCGTCCGCCAGAAGCACCCTGATCACGTCTGTTCCTCCATGGCTTTCCCCTCCTCCTCGGTGGCCTCATCCCGGCTCTGGCCGGCCCGGACCCGTCGTCAACGTAGCGGCGCCTCTCCCTTGCTCGCCAGGCGCCCCTCGGCGAAGCACACCTGGTAGAGGACCACGTCCGTCCCGAAGAAGGCGGGGTCACTGCGGTAGTAGTCGCAGGTGGCCCCCTCCGGGACGGCGCCCTCCTCCAGTTGCCGGGCGTCGACGTACAGCGACTGCGGTGGCAGCACCGCCTCCACGTCCTCCTGACCGTCCCCCACCCTCAGCGAGGCGAACTCCTCGGGGGTCAGCGTGCTCTCCTTCATGTTCTGGAAGCCGGTCCAGCCCACCACGGACACGAGCGCCGTCAGAGCGGCCGCCGGCACCAGTACCAAGGCCAACGACCATCCGCGCACCCGGCGGCGGGCGGCCAGCTGCAGCTGGTCGATCTGGGTGTCGTCGTCCTCCTCCGGCGCCGCCTCGACCGTTCCGTCCAGGGGCATGGTCGCGCAGACCTCCCAACCGCCGTCGCCGTCGGGACCGGCGGCGAAGACGCCTCCGGTCAGCCGGACGCGCTCGCGCAGACCGATGAGCCCCCGTCTGCCTCCTCCATCGGTCCCGGGTAGAGGACCACGCGGCACCGAGTTGGTCACCCTGACCTCCACCCGGCTCTCGCTCGATGTGAACCACACCGTCACGTCGGCGCCCGGGGCGTACTTGGCGGCGTTGGTCAACGACTCCTGAACGACCCTGTGGACCGCACGGTCGACCATCGGCGGCATGTCGGCGGCGTCACCGTCGTGTACCAGGGCGATCCGCATCCCGGACTCACGGGCGCGGTCCACCAGGGCGGTGACCCCCTCTCCGGCCGGCGACATGGGAGCGGGTTCGGCGTCGGTCCGCAGCACACCGATGATCTCCCTCAGATGCCGGGTGGCGGTGACGGCGCTGGTACGCAGCTCGGCGGCCGCCCGCCGGTGTCCCTCGCCCAGGTCGGGGTCCAGTTCCAGGGCTCCGGCCCGGAGTGCGATGAGGCTGAGTTCGTGGCCCAGGGAGTCGTGCATGTCCTGGGCGATGCGGGAACGCTCGCGCAACCGGACCTGCTCGGCGGTCAACCGGTTCTCGCGCTGGAGCTGACGGGCGTGCTCCCAGCCCGCGGTGGTCAGGGCCACGTGCTGGCGCCGGTAGACCCCCACCAGCCAGGGCAGCACGACGCTGAAGAGCATGGTGCTGACGATGGTGGTCAACGCCACGAGGTCGTCGGGCCACAGCAGCACCGCCAGGACCAGCCACAGCGCGGCACCGACGACGAACAGGGCCACGGCCGACCACACCCGGGGCATGCGGCGGCCCACCAGGTAGGACACGCCCAGCAGCACGAATCCGAACCCGTACAGCCAGAACGAGCAGAGCATCGCCACGACCAGGGCCGCCAACGGGTAGAGGCGGCCGAGCACGACGGTCAGGACGGACAGAACGACGACGGCCGCGACGGTGGCCACCGTCTCCATGCCGTTCGGACTCTCGGCCACCCGAAGGAGGGAGACCTCGGCCAGGCACAGGGCCATGATCGCGATCGCCCACACCACGTCCCGCAGGACGGCGCCCCGGTCCGGCCATCCCGCGAGCGGGCGCAGGGCACGCGGGAGGAGGGAACGCGGTTCGGACATGTCCATGTCCGTGAAACTTACACATCGCGGCGTCCGGACGGCACCGTCGAAAGTCAGGGACGCGCCCCGGCCCTCGTTCGGAGCGCCGGAGAATCCCCTCCCACTCGACAGGGGGCCATATCATGGGATGATTTGGCCCCTTTCGCACTTGCCCGTCCGATACGGCGGTGCTGGAATCCCAGGGGCGACGACCACGACAGGACGAGGGCCGGATGTCACCTTTGCAGACCTTGCGGCGCATGCACCACATCGCCGGATGGCCACTGCTCCTCAGCACCTTCCTGGCTCGTCTTCCCATCTCCATGTCCCTGATCGGACTGCTCACGCTGGTCACCACCACGACCGGCAGTGTGGCCACGGCCGGCATGGTGACCGGGGCCTTCGCCCTGGGTGAGACCGTGGGCGGACCCGTCATCGCCCGTTTCGCCGACCGCTACGGACAGCGGACACCGGTACTGGTCACCTCGATCACGGACGCGGTACTGGTCACCGTGCTCGTCCTCGCGGTCCTGGCCGAGGCCCCGGTCCCCACCCTGGCCACGCTGGCCGCCCTGGCGGGCCTGTGCATGCCGCAGATCGGCCCCATGGCCCGTACCCGCTGGGTGGTGATGATCAGGCGCCGC
>CALGOD010000807.1 GCA_937957845.1 uncultured Nocardiopsis sp. | reverse complement strand
TCGGCCCCTTCTTGATGACGTGGACCAGGGCCATCGCGTGTCCGCGTCCCAGCCCGTAGTCCTGGGCGAGCCACTCGACGATGGTGCTCGCTTTGACGGACGAGGCGTCGTAGCCCTTCCCCTTGGCACGGTCGACGAGAACGCGGGGGACGAGACCGGTTTTGTCCTCGATGGTGTCCAGGTAGGCCTGAAAAGACATGAGGGCTCTCCTTCGCTGGGGTGGCACCCCACGTTCGCACGCGCCTGGGACATTCCAAGGAAACCTGCTCCTTTCCTCCCCTTGCTCCTGAGGCCGACCCGCCTCACCGAATACGGGAGTGGTCGATGTTTACCTGTCGCGAGACGGGTAGGAAGTCGAGCACGCGCCTGTGGGCCCCATCCGGTCGGACGCGGTCGGGTGGAAGAGGTCGCGGGTGCGGGGCCGAGCGCCTACGGGGGACGTACGGGGGATTGTGTGCCGCTCGGCCGCGCCGGACCGACGGTGTCGGGGGGCCCGAAGGTTCTGGCGGTGACATGAGGAAGCCCCCGCGTGACCACGCGTCGCGCGGGGGCTTCCTCATGTCTTCGTTCGTGCACGTCCGGGCGCGCACAGACGGGACCGCTACCGAGAGGTGTGTCCGCGCGGTGGTGCGCTCTTCGTCAGCACCGGGCGTTCGCAGGAAGGCCGGCCTTGTAGTCGCCGGTCAAGGTGATGGCGGTCACCCATCCGGTGCCTCCGGAGTTGAGACGCAGCCTCACCCACACATCATTTTCGTAACCCCTGTAGTAGACCGTCTGGGCGCGGAGCCAGCACTCGGCGGTGTAGGAGTAGTCGCCGATGACGGAGCTGATGACACTGCTCTGGTTGGTGGGCTGGCTGCGTACGGCGGTCCTGCCTCCCCAGGCCGTGACGGTGGCGGTCTTGGCCGTCACCTCATTCTCGGCGGAGGGCGTGGTGGTGACCTCGGCCGCGGCGGCGGGGGCGGCGGTGGCGAACAGGCCGGTCGCCATCACTCCGGCCAGGGTGGTGGCGAGAAGGGTCTTCACGCGCATGGGCGTATCTCCGATCTGGTGTGACTGCGTGTCCACCTGAAGACTGTGGCCGGGCGCGCTTTCATCTTTCTTGTAGGAAAGTTTCGACGGATCTTAAAATATGGAAGGTTTCTGCAGGAAAGCTCTTACTCTTGCCCTTTGCCGGCCCGTCGACGTCCAGGGCGTGCCCGGGCCAGGCTCCTTCTCTGGGATTCAGTGCTTCTCCGGTGGGCCTGGTCCGATGCCCTTCTGGCAAGAGGGGCGTTCCGGTGCTCGGGTCCGACCCCCACGACAGGAAACGGGCACATGGTCGTTTCCTCCCCGGGCCCGGCCGTGTACTTTCCACGCATGCCTGAGATGCCTGCGCGTTTGACCGTGGTGACCCTGGGGGCCCGGAACCTGCCCGAGCTGCGCCGGTTCTACCGGGCCCTGGGGTGGGAGGAGGTGACCGGCAGCGGTGAGGACTGGGCGGGGTTCCTCCTGGGCGGTGTGCTGCTGGCCCTGTACCCGGCGTGGGACCTGGCCGCCGAGGCGGCGCAGGGCGCCCCGGCTCCCGCCGGTTGGTCCGGGATCACGCTGGCCTGCAACGTGGACGATCCCCATCAGGTGGACAGCGCCTTCGCCGCGGCGGTGCGGGCCGGTGCCGAGGTCGTGGCCGAACCGGTGGAGCGGCCCTGGGGAGGGCGGTCCGCCTACGTCGCCGATCCCGAGGGCAACCGTTGGGAGATCGCCTGGGCATCGAGCGCCGGGTTCGACGAGCGAGGTGCGCTGATCGGCTTCGGCGGCTGAAGCCGTCCCGAAAGCGGCCACGACGGCCGTGTGCACGACAGCCCGGATCCCGGAGATGGTGCGACGACACCATCTACGCGACCGGGGCCTTGCCCATGGCTCCCTCGCCACACGAGGCGCTGTTCAAGGCGTCAGAAGGTGTCGGTCACGCGCTTGCCGTCGCTCTTGTCGATCGTGAAGGAGTCCACGACCGTGCCGTCGGCGGTACGCGCGGTGTAGCGCAGGCGGGAGCCGTCCACCTCCACGGCCTGGAAGGTGGAGGTGTCGGCCACCTGCACGCGCGCCTCGGCTCCGTTCCTGGTCCAGTTGGCCGTGGAGACGTCGTACATCTTGGTGCCGGTCACCGCCACGGCGTAGACCGGGCCGGTGTGCACTCGGGGGTCGCCGGTGCGGTTCGCGGTCAGGTTGCCCCGGGCGTAGGAGTGGTCGTGGCCCTGCAGGACCAGGTCCACGTCGTGTTCTTCCAGGGTGGACAGCCAGGAGGAACGCAAGGGGCCGTTGTCGCGGCTGGGGCTGTTGGAGAACACCGGGTGGTGGAAGGTGACGACAGTCCACTGGTGGGGGTTGGTGGTAAGGGCCTCCTCCAACCAACGTCGCTGGGTGTTGAGCCAGGAGGGGGGCTCAGCGGGGCGGCGTTGCGGTAGTTGGAGTTCAAGACGATGAAGCGCACCCCCTGGTAGTCGGTGTGGTAGACGGTCTGGGGCAGGTGGGTGCCGCGGGTGGGGCCGTTGCCGGCGCCGGGGAATTGCGGGGTCCAGTAGCGGCTCAGGGACGTCAGCGAGTACTCGTGGTTGCCGGGGGTGGCGACGTGGTTCATGGTGCCGGTGGCCTGGGGGCCGAAGGCGTCGAACCACTCGCTCCACTGGGATTCGCTGTTGGGCGAGTCGATCAGGTCGCCGGAGTGCACGGCCAGTTCGGCGTCGGGCTCAGCGGCCAGGGCGGCTCGCACCACGGTGGCGGCGCCGGTGGAGATGCCGTTCTGCACGTCGCCGAAGTACAGGAACGTGAAGGGTTCGGCGCCTTGGGTCGCGGTGGTGAAGGTGCGCCAGGGGCTGAAGGCGGTGCCGTCGCCGACGCGGTAGCGGTAGGTGGTGTCGGGGCTCAGGCCGGTGGCGGTGGCTGCGTGGAAGGTGCCGCTCGCCGAGCCGGTGTCGGTGCCCTGGACGGTGGTGACTCGGTCTGGGGCGGAGGCGCGTGCGATCTGCAGCGCGGGCGCGGCCGAGCCCTGGGAGCGCCAGGGGAGGGTCTGGGAGGTGGCGGGGTCGGCGGTGGGTGAGAGGATCACGCGTTCGGGGGCGGTGGAGGCCGAGGCGGCGGGAGTGGGGGCGGCGGCCAGGGTCAGTGCCAGCAGGGTCGTGCCGAGTAGGGCCAGGGCGGGTCGGGCGGCGAACCGGGACATGGGGATGCCTTTCTTCGGGGGGTGCTGAAGTGGCGGAGCGAAGGTAACGGCGCGGGTATAACGCGGTGTGAGCAC
>CALGOD010000806.1 GCA_937957845.1 uncultured Nocardiopsis sp. | reverse complement strand
GGTGGTCTCCAGCATCATCCCCATGGACGGGGCCACGGGTTTGAGCCGCTGGAGATCGGCCCACGTGAGCACACCCGGATTGAGGTGCGGGAGCATCCCCGTCTCCTCCAGCACCATGATGGCCATGGCCCGCACGTAGGAAAGGGTGTCGTCGTAGCCATGGGTGTCGAGCCACTCGGCCGCCTGCTTCCAACGATCCTCGGGACGGTCGCCGAGGGTGAACAGGGCCTCCTTGCATCCCATGGCGGCGCCCTGCCGGGCGATCTCGAGGACCTCGTCGGGTGACAGGAACGGCGACTCCAGCCTGCCCGGCACCGTGGCGAACGTGCAATAGTGACAGCGGTCGCGGCACAGGCGGGTCAGCGGGATGAAGACCTTACGGCTGTAGGTGATGACTCCGGGTCGGCCGGCGGCCTCCAGTCCGGCGTCACGCACACGTCCGGCGTGTTCGAGAAGGGCCTCCAGGTCCTCGCCCCTGGCGTGCAGGAGCACCTCGGCCTCGGTGACGTCAAGGGTCTTTCCGTCCCGGGCTCGGGCCAACGCACGGCGCATGGCGGACGGGGAGGGGACTAGGGCCGGGTCGTTCGCACCACTCATAGAGCGCACCCTACGCTTCGACCTTTTCGCACCCGCAGGCGCACCACCGATGATCCCGGGTGTACATGGATCCTCACCAGCGGTTCCTCCTCCGGACCGGCGTCGACCGTCCACCGGTCGGCATAGGGTCGGCACGAAGAGGAAGGAGACCGGGTGCCGGCTCGTCTGCGCAACGAACCATGGGTGCGTCTGATCCTGCTCTTGGTGGTGGGCGTGTGCGCGGGTCTTGCCCTGCACGCCAACTGGGAGCAGGCGGGCGAGGCCGTGGCCTCGCTTCCGTTGTGGGTACTGCCCGCCGCGGTGCTCGCGGGCATGGCGGGACTGACGGCGCAGATGCTCGCGTGGCGTGCGCTGTTGGCCGGGACCGGCTCACCGCTGCCGCGCCGGGTGGCGGCCCGGATCATGTTCGTGGGGCAGCTCGGCAAGTACCTGCCGGGCTCGGTCTGGGCGTTCGTCGCCCAGGTGGAACTGGCCCGCGACTGGAGGGTGCCGCGGTCGCGCGGAGCGACGGCGACCCTGCTCGCGGTGGCGGTGACGGTCGCGGTGGGCCTGGCGGTGGCCGCGGTGGCCCTGCCTCTGTCGTCGGCCGAGGCCGCCAGGCGCTGGTGGTGGGCGTTGGCTTCGGCCCCGTTGCTGCTCGCCGCCCTGCATCCGCGGGTGGTGGGGTGGGGCGTCCGGTCGGCGGCGCGTCCCTTCACCCGGTTCCGCGAGGTGGCCGAGGCGGGTCCCCTGGAGGTGAGCGGACGGGCGGTGGCCGCCTCGGTGGGGTGGACCCTGGTGGCCTGGGTCCCCCTGGGGCTGCATGTGTGGGTGCTGACCTGGGCCGTGGGCGCGGACGCGCTGCGGTCGCTCGGCCCCGCTGTGGGCGCGTACGCACTGGCCTGGACCCTGGGGCTGCTCGTGGTGTTCGCGCCCGCCGGCCTGGGGGTGCGTGAGATGGTCCTGGTCGTCGCGCTGTCGCCGGTGCTGGACGCCGGTGCCGCCTTGGTCGTCGCGGTGCTGTCACGTCTGGTGATGACGGTCGCCGACGTGGGATGGGCGGGGGCGTCCCTGCTACTGTTCCCCGGCCGGGTCCCCGACTCCTCCCCCGGAAGGGCCCCCACCGCTCCCGAGTAGTCTCTCCCGGCCACGAGGGGCGGCGCGACGGACCGGAAGGGGACCGCCTCACGCCTCCAACAGGAGGTCGATGTAGGCCCGCCAGTACGGTCCGGGGTCCACCGGTCGAACGCCGGCTCGCAGCCGCTCGGGCTCTCCGGGGGCGTAGAACGCCCTCAACGCACGGGCCAGGTCCTGCGCGTCGCCCGGCTCGCACAGCAGGCCGTCGACGCCCTCCCGCACGTGTCCGGCGAGGGTTCCGGCCCGGGTGGCCACCACAGGAAGCCCGTGTTCGTGCGCCAGCCACACGTTCTGACTCGCGGTGGCGGTCCGGTAGGGCAGCACCACGGCGTCCGCCGACGCGAACAGCTCCGGCAGCTCCTCCGCGGGCACGTACCCGTCCCTCAGCCGCACCCGGTCGGCGATCCCCAGCTCGGCGGCCAGGGTCTCCAGGTCCTTGGTGCCGCCCCAGAACTCCCCGGCCACGGTGAGTCCCACATCCTCCGGGGCGCCATCGGCCAGGGCCCGCAGCAACAGGTCGACCCCCTTGTAGGAGCGCACGATGCCCAGGAAGAGCAGTCGCCGCCGCTCTCCCGGCGGCGGTACGGACGCGCCGCCGGTCTCGGGCAGGTGCGGGGGCATCTCGGCGACCACCACGCTCCCGAGTCCCGGCCCGCGCAGTCCCTCGGCGAGTCGGGCTTGTTCCGCCGAGTGCGTGACCACGGCGTCCACCCTGCGCAGGAGGGATCTCACCAGGGACACGTCCACGGCCCGGCGCTCGTGGGGCAGCACGTTGTGGCACAACACCACCACCCGCGTACCGTTCCCCCGACGGGAGCGCACCCCCGCGAGGATCCCCAGGTAGGCGGGCACCTGGACGGGCGAGAACAGGGTGAGCACCACCAGGTCGGTCTCCCGGGCCAGGCGCCGCCCGGTCCGCCACCACCCGTCGGGTCGGTACCAGGCGAGTCCGCGACGCGTGTCGGGATAGGGCTCCCCTTCCGGGACGACGATGGTCTGTCGCCCGGGGTAGAGGGCCGCCGGATACTGGGCCCGCCACGACTCCACGGTGGTCGGATGACCTCGGTCCCACAACCGGTGCGCCAACTCGGTGGTGTGACGAGCGCCACCCCCCTTGTAGGGGTGGGCGGGCCCTACCAGGGCGAACCACGTGGACCGGCCCGCACTCACGCGTGTTCCCGCGAACGCACGATCAGGTCGGCCAACAGGGCGATCGCCGCGATGATCAACCCGGTCATGAGGATCATGACGGTGTTGTTGGGCACGTACAGCGGGTTGCGCACCTGGTCGAAGACGAACTTGCCCGCGCCGATGCCGAGCAGTACCAAGGCGGGCGGCATCAGGACCTTGAGCGGGTTGAAGTACATCACCATGCGCAGCACCTGCAGGACGTACCGGTAGGCGTCGCCGACGAAACGGAACTTGGACCTTCCCGCCCGCTTGGCGTACTCGATCGGCACGTACCTGACCGGATGCTGGTTGGCCAGGAAGGCCAGTGTGATGGTGGTGACGCAGGAGAACCCCGGCGGCAGCAACCTCAGATAGGGGCGGGCCACGTCGCGGCGGAACACGCGCAGTCCGGAGTTCAGGTCGGGGATGCGGGTGTTGGTGAGGAGCTCGGCGATCTTGCGGATGACCCACTTGGCGGGGACCCGCAGGGCCCTGTGGCTGCCCATCTCCTGGGTCCGGGCGCCCACGACCTGGTCCGTCTCGGGATCGGCGTCGAGCATGGCGACCAGTTCGGGGATGCGCTCGTTGGGGTAGCTCATGTCGGCGTCGGTCCACACGACGAACTCGCCACGTGCTCGCTGGCTGCCGATCCGGCGGACGGTGCCCGCACCGCCGTTGTGGCCGAAGGCGATGACGCGCATGTGCGGGTAGAGGCCCTCCGCGTCCCGGAGCCGGGCCAGGGTGTCGTCCGTGGAGGCGTCGTCCACCGCGAGCAGCTCATAGCCGTAGCCGGACCCGTCCATGGCCGCACAGATGCGTTTGACCTCGTCGAGGACGTGGTCTTCTTCGTTGTAGCAGGGAAGCACGATGGTGACACGGACGGGGGGGTCCGCGTCGTGCTCGTCGCGTGTGTCGCTCATGGGATTCTTCTCAGCGGGGTGTCGGGAGGCCGGGCGCGGGACCGCACTCACCCCTCGTGGGGGAGGACGGACACCCACACGCTTCCGGTGAAGGTCCAGGAACCTGTCGGCGGCTCCATGAGGGTACTCGGATCCATCCGGGCGACGACGTGGAAGGGCCGCTCGGGCTCCACCTCGCCGCCGGTCAGCCGGTCCAACGGTTCCCAGTCGGGAGCGGCCAGCACGGCGTCGCGACCCCGCTCGTGGATCGCGGAGACGACGCGCTCCACGTCCTGGGGGGTCGGTTCGGCCATGGCCGCGGTCGGCACACCGCAGACGTTGCGCAGCAGCGGCATGTAGTTGCCGGCCATCCCCGAGTCGACCACGACCACCGAGGAGTCCTCCGGTAGCGCGTCGCACAGTCGGTGCGCGGCCTCGACGCTGCCCACGTCCTGTCTGTAGCCCATGATCCCCGCGGCCGAGGTGGCCGCGGTCGGCACCGTCAGCGCGACGGTGGAGACGGCGGCCACCACCACGGGAAGGACGCGCCTCGTCGGATGGGCGTCGTCGGTTCGGTCCACAACGGTGCAGCGGCGGGTGAGCCACGCGACGAACCAGACGGCGAACAGGACGAACGCCGGTATGACCAGCACGATCAGGCGTCTGCTGGCCCACGGGTGGTCGGGGGTGATGGCGGGCCTCAGCAGGGTCGTGCCCACCGTCCACACGAGCAGCATCGCCGGCAGCAGCCACTGGGGATCTCGCCGTTGGAAGAGGCGGCGCAGCACGAGGGCCACACCGAGGGAGGCGAACAGGACCGTGGCCATGCCCACGTACCATCCCACCCAGTACA
>CALGOD010000805.1 GCA_937957845.1 uncultured Nocardiopsis sp. | reverse complement strand
TGGAGGATCCGCCGCGGTGGGGGGACAAGGGCCCGTGCGTGTGCGTCGAGGAGAACGCCTCCGAGGCTGTTGAGGGGAACGGGTCATGAGCGGTGTCGCGGCCATCGACTGCGGAACCAACTCGATACGCCTGCTGATCGCCGATGTCGTCCATGTCGGCGACGACGAGGTGCAGGTGGTCGATGTCGACAGGCGGATGGAGATCGTGCGCCTGGGGGAGGGGGTGGACGAGACCGGTGTCTTCGCTCCCCAGGCCCTGGAACGCACCTTCGAGGCACTGCGCGGCTACGCCGAGGCCATCGAGGCCAACGGCATCCCCCTCGGTCCGGACTCGGTGCGCATGGTCGCCACCAGCGCCACCCGGGACGCCGGTAACCGTCAGGTCTTCATCGACGGCGTGCGCGAGATCCTGGGCGTGGAGCCCGAGGTGGTCGACGGCCTGGACGAGGCGGAGCTGTCCTTCGTCGGTGCCACGGCCGAGTTCGACGCCGACGCCGAGGACGGCCGGAGCCCGTTGTCCCCGCCGTTCCTGGTGGTGGACATCGGCGGGGGCTCCACCGAGTTCGTCCTGGGCGGCGACCCACGACAGGCGGACGGCGAACTGGTGCGCGCCTCCTTGTCGGTGAACATCGGTTGTGTGCGCATGAGCGAACGCCACCTGCACGGCGATCCTCCCACGGCGGAGGAGATCGAGGCGGCCACCAGGGACATCGACGCCGCGCTGGACGAGGTGGAGCGGGTGGTGCCGTTGCGCGAGGCCGGTTCGGTCGTGTGCGTCGCGGGCACCGCGACCACCATCGCGGGGATCGCGTTGGACCTGCCCGAGTACGACTCCGAGCGCATTCACCGGACCCGCGTCGCGACGGCGGACCTGGACCGGATCACCACCGAGCTGCTCAAGCAGAACGCGATGGAGCGGTCGCGCATCGGGGTCATGCACCCCGGTCGGGTGGACGTCATCGGCGCCGGCGCGCTGGTGTTGTCCCGGGTGCTCGCGCGTACGGGGGCGGATTCCTTCACGGCCAGTGAGCACGACATCCTCGACGGCGTGGCCTGGAGCCTCGTCGGATAGGGGCTGACAGAAGGCGCGGAGAGGGATCCTGCGGGATCCGCACAGGGGTTCGCCAGGTGAGACGTATCACCTCTCCGAGGCCTTGTGAAAGCTTTCACAACCGTCTTGACCTGCGTAAACTTGAGTAAGGTGGGTCAAGAAGTGGTGAGAAGGTGAGCAAGTGTGAACCTTCTCTGTCGGTGGCGCTTGTGAAAGAATGCACAAGCACCCCCACCTAGGGGCGGGCCTCCGCTCCTTCTCAGGCGGTGCCCCACATCGTGACGACGGTGCGGGCGGCCGAAGACCGTGACGACCTCGCGGCCCCTGGGAAGGGGCGCCACACTCGAAGAACCGTTAGGGCGATATGTGATGACCGAGAGCAGGAACTACCGGCTGGTACACGGTGGGGGGGAGGACGCGGAGATCCCGCACATCCTCATCGTCGGCGGCGGTTACCTTGGGATGTACACCGCGAGGCGGCTGGAGAGGAAGCTCGGGGCCGGCGAGGCGCGGATCACCGTCGTCGATCCGAACTCCTACATGACCTACCAGCCCTTCCTGCCCGAGACCGCGGCCGGCAACATCTCGCCCCGCCACGTCGTCGTCCCCCTGCGCAAGGTGCTCAAGCGCACTCGTGTCCTGGGCGGGCGGGTCGTGCGCGTCGACCACGCCAACCGCACCGTGCGCTACGAGCCCAACGTCGGCGACGCCGAGACCATCGCCTACGACTATCTGGTCATGGCGGCCGGCGCCGTCTCGCGCACCCTGCCCATCCCCGGCCTGGCCGAGTGGGGCATCGGGATCAAGACCGTGGAGGAGGCCGCCTACCTTCGCAACCACGTCCTGAACCAGCTCGCGATCGCCGACTCCACCAAGGACGAGGCCACCCGACGCAAGGCGCTGACCTTCGTCTTCGTCGGGGGAGGCTTCGCCGGTGCCGAGGCCGTCGCCGAGCTCGAGGACCTGGTCCGGGACGCGGTCCGCCACCACCACTCCATCTCCTTGGAGGACGTGCGGTTCCACCTCATCGAGGCGGCCGACAAGATCCTGCCGGAGGTCGGCCCGGAGGTCGGGACCAAGTCCCTCAACCAGCTGCGCCGCCGTGGGATCGACGTCCGGCTCAAGACCTTCCTGGAGTCGGCGGTCGACCAGCGCATCAAGCTCAGCGACGGTACCGAGTTCGACGCGGGGACGCTGGTGTGGACCGCCGGCGTCAAGCCGAGCCCCGTCGTGGCCGCCGGCGACCTGCCGCTGGGCCCCAAGGGTCACCTGGACACCAGCGAGTACCTCACCGTCAACGGTGTGGAGAACGCCTTCGCCGGTGGTGACAACGCCCAGGTGCCCGACGGGGAGGGCGGCTACTACCCGCCCAACGCCCAGAACGCGGTCCGTCAGGCGCCGGTGCTCGCCGACAACGTGATCGCCACCCTGCGCGGCACGGAGCTCAAGGCCTACCGCCACAAGAACCTGGGCGCGGTCGCGGGGCTGGGCCTGCACAAGGGCGCCGCCCAGCTGTTCGGCAGGATCAAGCTCACCGGGCGCCTGGCCTGGTACGCGCACCGCTCCTACCACCTGCTCGCCGTTCCGACGTTCAACCGCAAGATGCGGGTGCTCTCGGACTGGACGCTCGCCTTCTTCCTGCGCCGTGACTTCGCCGCGCTTCCGGAGATGGTCGAGCCCCGCCAGGCCTTCGAGGAGGCCAGTCGTCCGCAGGTCGAGGACGGGCGGCTGCGCCGCGTCAGCTGACACGGGTCGGGAACCTCGCAACGCCCACCAGCGTGGCCCCGCCCGAATAGGGGACGGCCGACCTCCCTCGAGGAGGCCGGCCGTTTCCTGTCCTAAAGTGGCCAACTTTAAGGAAAGTGCGCAATCGCCTCGACCGGTATGATGGGCTCGCCCTCGTAGCCCAATGGGAGAGGCAGGCCCCCTAAAAGGGTCACAAGTGTCGGTTCGAGTCCGACCGAGGGTA
>CALGOD010000804.1 GCA_937957845.1 uncultured Nocardiopsis sp. | reverse complement strand
TGGCCGAGCATGGCGGCGCCCGCGACGAAGAACAGGGTCGCCGCGCCGATCCGGATGGCGCGCTCGGGCAGTTTCTTGCCCAGGACCGAGCCCAGGGCGATGGCGATGGCGTCGGCGGCGACCATGCCGACGGTGGAGCCGATCCACACGGGCAGCCAGTGGTACTGGGTGCCCACGGTGATGGTGGCGAGCATCGTCTTGTCGCCCAGTTCCGCGACGAAGAAGATGACGCAGACGGTCACGAAGGCCGAGCGGATACGCCGGGAGGCGGCGCGTTCCTCGTCCCTGGCGCTCATCTCGTCGCCGCGCAGGGTCCATAGACCGAAGAACAGGAAGGCGGCTCCCGCGGCCAGTGTGAGCCAGTCGGTGGGCAGCGCGGCGCCGAGCATGCCGGCCACCATGACGCTCGCGGCGTGCACGACCGCGGTGGCCACGGTGATGCCGAGGATGACGGTGAGAGCCCGATAACGAGTGGCCAGGGACATCGCCACGAGTTGGGTCTTGTCTCCCATTTCGGCGATGAAGATGGCGAAGGCGCTGAACACCAGCCCAGAGAAAAAACCTGACATGTCTTTCCTTCCGTCCGGCGCACTGGGCGGAAGAAGGCGGCGGACGCCACTTCAACCCGGTCTTTTCCGGGTCAAAGGTCTCGTCCGCCCGAAACAGGTCTCATACCTGGTAGGGCTCGTGCGACCGGGCCGGAGGTCGGCCGGAATGTCGATCACACGTATTGGGACTACTCCCCCTCGACTTCCCCGACTTTACGAAAGGCCACAGGGAAAAGCAATTCCTTGCTTTGTCGAATTAGTTTATCAGGCGACCCAGAAAAACAAGTTAGCCGCGCCCAACTCATAAATTGGGCGCGGCGTGAAAATGGGACGAGGGGTCAGAGCGAGACGCCGACCATCACCGGCTCGTTGACCAGGCCGACCCCGAAAGCCTCACGGACCCCGGCTCGCACCTCTCGGGCCAGCTCCAACAGCTCCTCGGTGGTGGCCCCACCGGGATTGGTCAGCGCCAGGGTGTGCTTGCCGGAGATGCGGGCGCGCCCGCTTCCGTACCCCTTGGCGAAGCCGGCCCGGTCGATCAGCCAGGCGGCGGACAGTTTGAACCGCCCCTCGCCGTCGGGGTGCCCCGGTACCTCCACGTCCGCGCCCAGGCGCGCCGCGGCGCGCTCGCGCACGGCGGCGAACTCCTCGGCGGTGACCACGGGATTGGTGAAGAACGATCCAGCGCTGTAGGTGTCCGGGTCATCGGGGTCCAGCACCATGCCCTTGCCCCTGCGCAGCCCGAGGACGGTCTCCCTGGCCGACTCCAGCGGCACCCGGGCGCCCGCCTCGCTCTCCAGGACGCGGGCCACCTCCGCGTAGGCGATCGGACGACTGAGCTTGGAGCGGCGCAGGGCGAAGGTCACCTCGCACACCACATAGCGGTCGTCGCCCTTGAAGACGCTGTCGCGATAGGTGAAACCGCATTCGGCGTTGGTCATACGACGCCGTTCGCCGGTACGCCGGTCGTGGACGAGCACCTCGCGGATGGTCTGACCGACGTCCTGTCCGTAGGCGCCCACGTTCTGGATGGGGGTGGAACCGACCCGGCCGGGGATGCCGGACAGGAACTCCACGCCGCTGAGGCCCTCGGCCACCATCCGCTCCACGAAGGGGTCCCACTCCACGCCGGCGTCGACGCGCACCAGCACCACGGGCTCGCCGCTCTCGTCGACGCCGGACTCCTCGACATCGATCGTCGTGGAGTCCACCAGGACCACGGTGCCGGGAAACCCGGCGTCGGAGACGACGAGGTTGCTGCCCCCGCCCAGGACCAGGACGGGCTCATCGGCCGCGTCCGCCTCGGTCACGGCGGCGATCAGTTCCTCGGTGGTGGACGCCGTGCGGAAGGACCTGGCGGGGCCGCCCAGACGCAGGGTGGTGTATTCGGAGAGTGTGGTCACGGTCTACCTCGCCAGGCGTACGACGGCCTGGGACCGTGACAGGACCTTGGCCCCACCGGAACGGGCGGTCAGCAGCACGTTGACGGTGCCGTCGTCGTTCTTGGCCTTGACCTTGCCGTCGACGGTGATCTGGGCGCCCTCGTCATCGTCGGGGACGACCACGGGTGCGGAGAAACGCACCGAGTAGTCGACGACGCAACCGGGGTCGCCCGCCCAGTCGGTGAGCAGCCGAGCGGCCTGGGCCATGGTGAACATGCCGTGGGCGATCACGTCGGGAAGACCCACCGATTTGGCGAAGCGCTCGTTCCAGTGGATCGGGTTGAAGTCGCCCGAGGCTCCCGCGTAGCGGACCAGGTCCAGTCGGCTGACCGGGAAGGTCCGCTCGGGCAGCTCGGTGCCGACCTCCACGTCGGCGTGACGCAGCCTGCTCATTCGTCTCCTCCTCGCACCACGAGCATCATCGTGGCGGTGACCACGTGCTCTCCGTCCGCGTCGTCGGCCACGGTCTCCAGGGTGAGCAGGTCGTTGCCGCCGAGGGATCGGATACCCGTGATACGCGTGGTGCTGCTGAGAAGGTCACCCGCGTGCAACGGCCGGCTGTGGCGGAAGCGCTGGTCGCCGTGCACGACCCGGGAGAAGTCCACCCCGAGGTCGGGGTCGCCGATGGCCTGGGCCGAGCCCGCCATACCGAGGATCACGGGGAAGGTCGGCGGGGCGATCACGTCGGGGTGTCCCGCGGCCCGGGCCGCGGCCGGGTCCAGGTAGACGGGGTCGGGGTCGTTGATCGCCTCGGCGAACTCCCGGATCTTGCCCCGGGTCACCTCATAGGCCTCCGGCGCGGGATACTCCCGGCCGAGGTAATCAGGGTTGATCGCCACGCTGTCTCCTGTCGTGAAGGGCCCGGAACACGCGAACAGCCCGGCGAGCGGATCGCTCACCGGGCTGGAAGTCCACGAGCCGCAGCCCCAAAAGAGGGGCCGACACTGTCACGCTCGGAGACGATCGCACTCACGGGGTGCTCGGCAGTGACCAGCGGGCCTCGCGGTGCTCGTTGATTTTATCAATTCAA
>CALGOD010000803.1 GCA_937957845.1 uncultured Nocardiopsis sp. | reverse complement strand
ACCCCTGTCAGGCGCCCACGTAGTCCGCCAGGTGCTCCCCGGTGAGGGTGGAACGGGAGAGGACGAGGTCGGCGGGCGTTCCCTCGAAGACGACCCGACCACCGTCGTGACCGGCACCGGGGCCCAGGTCGATGATGTGGTCGGCGTGCGCCATGACCGCCTGGTGGTGCTCGATGACGACGACCGACGTTCCCGAGTCCACGAGCCGGTCGAGCAGACCCAGGAGTTGTTCGACGTCGGCGGGGTGCAGGCCCGCGGTCGGCTCGTCGAGGACGTAGACCCCGCCCTTCTCGGCCATGTGCGTGGCCAGTTTGAGCCGTTGCCGTTCACCACCGGACAGGGTGGTCAGCGGCTGGCCGATCCTGAGGTAACCGAGCCCGACGTCCTCCAACCGCCGCAGGATCCTCGCCGCCGCGGGCACCTTCGTCCCCTCGGCGTCGAAGAACCCGTGCGCCTCCAGGACCGACATCGCCAGGACCTCGCTGATGTTCCTGCCCTCGTCCGGACCACCGAGGAGATACTCCAGCACCTCGGCCTGGAAGCGTCGGCCGCCGCACTCCTCGCAGGTGGTGGCGGATCCGGCCATCATCGCCAGGTCGGTGTAGACGACGCCGGCGCCGTTGCAGGCGGGGCACGCCCCGTCGGAGTTGGCGCTGAACAGCCCCGGCTTCACTCCGTTGGCCTTGGCGAAGGCCTTGCGGACCGGGTCGAGCAACCCGGTGTAGGTCGCCGGGTTGCTGCGCCGCGAGCCGCGGATCGCACCCTGGTCGATCGAGACCACGCCCGCGCCGGCCGGCACCTCCCGCAGGAGTGAACTCTTACCCGAGCCCGCCACGCCGGTGACCACGCACAGCACCCCCAGCGGGATGTCCACGTCCAGGTTCTTCAGGTTGTGGGAGTCGGCGCCGCGGATCTCCAGCGTGCCGGTCGGTGTCCGCATCTTCGCCTTGAGCCCCGTCCGGTCGTCGAGGTGACGGCCGGTGAGGGTGTCGCCGCCCCTCAACTCCTCGACCGTGCCCTCGAAACAGACAGTGCCGCCCTCCGCTCCGGCACCGGGTCCCAGGTCGACGACGTGGTCGGCGATCGCGATCGTCTCCGGTTCGTGCTCCACGACCAGCACCGTGTTGCCCTTGTCCCGCAGCCGCAGCAGCAGGTCGTTCATCCGCCGCACGTCGTGCGGGTGCAGGCCGATGGTGGGTTCGTCGAAGACGTAGGTGGTGTCGGTGAGCGAGGACCCCAGGTGGCGGATCATCTTGGTGCGCTGGGCCTCGCCGCCGGAGAGCGTTCCCGAGGAGCGGTCGAGGGAGAGGTAGCCCAACCCGATCTCCACGAACGAGTCCAGGGTCTCCCCCAGTTTCGCCAGCAACGGCGCCACCGACGGCTCGTCGAGGCCACGGACCCACACCGCCAGGTCGCTGATCTGCATCGCGCAGGCCTCGGCGATGTCGATCCCGTCGATCCGTGAGGAGCGGGCCGCCTCGCTGAGTCTGGTGCCCTCGCACTCGGGACAGGCGGTGAAGGTGACCGCCCGGTCCACGAACGCCCGGATGTGCGGCTGCATCGCCTCCCGGTCCTTGGCCAGGAAGGTCTTACGGATCTTGGGGATCAGCCCCTCGTAGGTGAGGTTGATCCCGTCGACCTTGACCTTGGTCGGCTCACGGTGGAGGAAGTCGTGCCTTTCCTTGGGGGTGTAGTCGCGGATCGGTTTGTCGGGGTCGACGAAACGCGAGGCGGCGAAGAGCCGCACCGTCCAGCCGTCCGCTTTGTACCCGGGGACGGTGATCGCGCCCTCGGAGATGGACCTGGAGTCGTCGAAGAGCCGGGCGAGGTCGAAGTCGGTGACCCTGCCCAGGCCCTCGCAGTACGTGCACATGCCGCCGGTGCGGGTGAAGGTCTGTTTCACGGCCTTGCGGTCACCGCGTTCGACCTTGACCATGCCGGAGGCCTTCACCGAGGGCACGTTGAAGGAGAACGCGTTGGGCGAACCGATGTGGGGCCGTCCCAGCCGGCTGAAGACGATCCGCAGCAGCGCGTTGGCGTCGGTCACGGTGCCGACCGTGGAACGAGGGTCGGCCCCTATCCGCTCCTGGTCGACGATGATCGCGTTGGTCAGTCCGTCCAGCACGTCGACCTCGGGGCGTGCCAACGTCGGCATGAAGCCCTGCACGAAGGCGCTGTAGGTCTCGTTGACCAATCGCTGCGACTCCGCCGCGATCGTGTTGAACACCAGGGAGCTCTTCCCCGAACCGGACACACCGGTGAACACCGTCAGTCGGCGTTTGGGGATCTCGACACTGATGCCCTTGAGGTTGTTCTCCCTCGCGCCGTACACACGGATCAGGTCGTGTCCGTCGGCGGCGTGCCGGGCGGACGCCTGCTCCTGTGCCCGGATGTCGATGCTCATCGTGCTCTCCGTCCGTGGGCGGCTCCGGCTCAGCGCCGTTCCTGGATGCGGATCATGTTCCCCGCGGGATCGCGGAAGGCGCAGTCGCGGACGCCATAGGGCTGGTCGACCGGTTCCTGGACGACCTCGCCACCGCCGGCCTCCACCCTCTCGAAGACGCCGTCGAGGTCGGTGGTGGCCAGGATGAGACCGGCGTAGGTGCCCTTGGCCATCATCTCGGCGATGGTGCGGCGCTCGTCGTCGGTGATACCGGGGTCGGCGGCGGGCGGGGTCAGGACGATGGATGTGTCCGGCTGGTCGGCGGGGCCGACCGTGATCCAGCGCATCCCGTCGTATCCGACGTCGTTGCGGACCTCGAAGCCCAGGACGTCGCGGTAGAAGGCCAGGGAGGCCTCCGGGTCGTTGTGCGGAAGGAAACCGGCGTGAATGGTGATGTCCATGACGTTCACGCTAGATGCGGTGCGGGTGTCCGCGCTTCTTGATTCCTGATCGGTCTGGTCATCTGTTTGGCCACGCACGGCGGCATCCCCGCCGTCGCGCGTGCCCGGCGACGGTAGAC
>CALGOD010000802.1 GCA_937957845.1 uncultured Nocardiopsis sp. | reverse complement strand
CCCCGTCGTGCCCGAGCGCCCGGACAAGAGCATCGGCGCGGAGGAGACCTTCGCCGAGGACGTCACGGATCCGGAGACGGTGGACCGGGAGCTGCTGAGGCTGGCGGAGAAGGTGGGACGCCGTCTGCGGGCGTCGGGGCAGGCGGGCCGTACGGTCAGTGTGAAACTGCGCCGCGGGGACTTCTCCACCATCACCCGATCACGGACCCTGCCCGAGGGAACCGACGTGGCCCGCGAGATCAACGCCGTGGCCCGTGAGCTGTACACCGCCTCCGGCCTGCGTGGAGTTCCGCTACGCCTGGTGGGTGTGAGAGTGGAGGGGATCATTCCCGTGGAGAGGGCGCACCGCCAGATGGCGCTGGGCGAGGAGGAGTCGGGGTGGAGGGATGTCGAACGGGTCATGGACCAAGTGGCGGCACGTTTCGGTCCGGGCGCGATACAGTCGGCCGTGTTGGCCAAACGTGACGAAAACGACGTATGATGCGGCAACTTCCGGGACCCCTGGAGCGTTCTCAGGGTAGGGCTCGGAATCACGGTAGAAGAGAGGCATGGAAGCTGGTGTTTCCCATACAGGGCGGGGGTATCCTGACCGTTACGGGTCCGGTACGCACGCAGCTTTTCTTTCCACCAGGCGCTAGCGCACCGTATTCTGGGCATACCACCGACCAAGAGGCTGTTTATCAGTACCCGTCACCCCAACCGGAGACTGCCGTAGGGAGGCGCCGTGCCGCTCTCTGAACACGAGCAGCGCATGCTCGACCAGATCGAGCGGGCGCTGTATGCCGAGGACCCGAAGTTCGCGAACACCGTTCGACAAACGAACCCCGCGGTCCATTACAAGCGCTGGATCATCAAGGCCGGACTCGGATTCGTCATCGGTGTGATCCTGCTGATGACGGGACTGATGCTCCAGTCCACCGTCGCCCAGGTCGCCATCAGTGTCCTTGGCTTCCTCACCATGCTGCTGTGCTTTCTGTGGGGTGCGAACGCCTGGCGCAAGGCCGCCGGTGGCGGTGCCGAGACGGTGGCCGTCGCGGAGCCCAAGCAAAAGCGCAGGGGACAGGGCCGCCCTGGCATGATGAACCGTTTCGAGGAGCGCTGGCGTCGCCGCCAGGAGGGCGAGGAGTGATCCTCCCCCGATAGCGGAGCAGGC
>CALGOD010000801.1 GCA_937957845.1 uncultured Nocardiopsis sp. | reverse complement strand
GAAGGCGGTGCCGGAGACCGAGCCACCCGTGGCGGTACCGGTGGCGGCGCTGTTCGAGGTCGGATGTGCCGAGCCCTCGGCCACGAGCGGCGTGGAGCCCACCTCGGCGGCCGGTTCGGCGTCGTACCGCGCCGTGGCGACCGCATCCGTGAGGAGCGGAAGAACCTGTGGTCCGGTGCCCTCGCGGGTCGTCGCGGTGTCCTGGTCCTTCGTCCGTGTACCGTCTCCGTTCCCGGAGCGGGTTGTGGAGCGGCCCTTGTCGGAAGGCGCCGCGCCAGGGACGGGGCTCCAGAGGAGGTGCTCCTCCACCGGGCCGGTCGTCGTCCGGAGCATGTCGTGGACCTGCTGCGTGACGCCGTCGCCCACGGACGCCAGGGCCGGGACGGCGGGGGCCGGGCGAGCGAGCACCATACGCGTGGCGCCCTCGCCCACGACCATGACCGTTTCGGTCAGCGGCTCGTCGAGCCTGGTCGCGGCCGTCGGGATCCGACCCACGACGTCCACGGGTTCGACGCCCGCCTGCGGGACGGAGGTCTGGGCGGCGCCCGTCACGGTGGCCGGGAGCACGCTCGCTCCGCTCGTGCGGGACGACTCCGTGTCCGGCCGTGTCCGGTCCGTCGTACCCTGCTCGGATCGACCCGGGGTCCGCTGTTCCTCGGAGCTGCCCTGCGGGGCTTGGGAGGAGGCGCCTTGGCCGAGCAGGGCCACGGTCTCCCGCACCAGACCGGTGCCCGGCGGAGCCTCCTCGGCCCGGACGGGCTCAGAGGTCGCCGACCAGACGGCGATCAGGATTCCGCAGAGCAGGGCGGTGAGCAGCAGAGCCCGCCGGACCGGTGCGGGGAGCACGGTGGAACGAACGCCATGAGCGCTCGTGAGACCGTGAACTCCAGACACCGGGGGTTCCTTCCACCAGAGGGATGCGGGCCCGACACGCGGAAGCCGTCAGGGCCGGAACAGCGCCGCGGAGCAGCGCGTTCGGGGACGTGGGACGCGGACCCCGAAGGGCCTTGGTGCGTCCGCTGACCGCGACGTTAGCATGAATTAGACGACCGGAACCCCGAATCTTCGTTAATTCCTGCCCTCCGGAACCGGTTACTGATCAGAAGGATGTGGCAAACCGGCAAAAAACCAACGACAATTCGACCATTACACCCAAGGAATAACTCGCATTGCCAGATCATCCGACCGGTTCTGCGGAGCTCGACCACCCTGTCACGGGTTCTCCTGTCCGAAAGCGGGAACCTCCGACCCCGGTGGCCGAGGACCTGTCGTCACCGGCGTCGGTCGACACCCGAGGAGGTGAACCGTGGTCACGTTTCCCACAGACGAGAGGACCCGTTCATCGGTCTCTCCTCAACGACCTCGGAAATCCGTGTCGACGGCTCCCACGACGAACGACGGGACCCTCTCGGAGAACGGTGAGGAAACGGGCCATGGAGGCCATGTGAGTGTGACATCCGGTGCGGAACGTGTACAAGGGGAGATACCTGATTCCTCACCTGGTATCGAGCACGTCGCCCTTCTTCCCCCCAGGGGTGGGGAGATGGCGGGTGAGGGCCGACCGCGCCGCGATCGGTGGCCGTGCGCGTTCGTCGTGAACACCCACGGCACTCTCCCCAGACCCGCCCCTCCCGGGAGAACCCCTGGCACGCCGCCCCTCGGCGAGCCGGAGACCACTACCACGACCTCCTGGAAGAACCTGCGCCTGCCGCAGCGAGCGGACGGTCACACCTACAGCACGCGGAAGGAGGCAGGGGCTTCCTTCCCCGCCTGAAGGCGGGGGTGTCCGCCCCACACCAGATGCCCGAGAGCCCCCAGAGTCACTCCTTGTCCCCCGACAACCTGAAAGACCTGCTCACGGAGGTGCGCTCGCTGGACTCGCACATGTCCGCACACGGCCGGGTGCGCTCCCTGTTGCAGGCCGTCCTGACCATCGGCAGCGACCTGGACCTGGCGACGGTACTGCGCAGACTGACCGAGGCCGCGGCCAAGTTGACCGGTGCGCGGTACGCGGGATTGGGCGTGGTGGACGATCACGGAGATTTCAGCGAGTTCATCCCCGTGGGACTCGACAAGGAACAGGCCGCGCGCATCCACCGCTTCCCCCACGGCAGAGGCGTCCTGAGGGTGCCCCTGCACGAGCGGGCACCACTGCGGCTGTCCGACCTGAGCGAGCACCCCGACTTCGAGGGTTTCCCCGAGGGGCACCCGCACATGAGCAGTTTCCTCGGGGTGCCCATCCAGGTGCGCGACGAGGTGTTCGGCAACCTCTACCTCGCCGACAAGGTCGTCGGCGGGGAGTTCAACGAGGAGGACGAGGCGATGGTCACCGCGCTGGCCACCGCCGCCGGCGTGGCCATCGAGAACGCCCGGCTGTACGAGGAGGCGCGGCTGCGCGAGCGATGGCTGGCGGCGTCCACCGAGGTCACCACCCGCCTGCTGTCGGGTGCGGGGACCGCCGACGTGCTCGCCCACATGGCCGAACAGGCCCGGGACATCGGTGGCGCCGACACCGCCGTGATCATGCTGCCCGACCCCCACGCCCAGGGACACCTGTTCGCCGAGATCGCGAACGGTCCCGTCGCCAAGGAGATCCTGGGGACGGCCGTCGCCATCCACGACTCGGTGTGCGGATGGGTGTACGAGACGGGTGAGGCCAAGGGCATCCCGGACCTGGAGCAGGCGAACTGCCCGATGCTCTCCCACCGCGGCTACGGCCCCGGCCTGGTGGTGCCGCTGGGCACCCCCGGCAACACGCGTGGGGTGCTGGTGTTGGGCAAACTGTCCGACAGGCCACCGTTCACCTCGACGATACGGAAGATGCTGCACGGGTTCTCGGTGCAGGCCGCGGTGGCCCTCGAACTGGCCGAGGCCCGGCATGACACCGAGCGGCTCGCGGTGCTGGAGGAACGCGACCGGATAGCCAAGGACCTCCATGACGTGGTGATCCAGCGGCTGTTCGCGTCGGCGATGACACTGATGAGCACGATGCGCCTGATCACCTCGCCCGAGGCCGAGGAACGGGTCCAACGGACCATCGACGAGCTGGACGGCACCATCCGGGAGATCCGGTCGACGATCTTCGACCTGCAGAATCCGCCGAGCCGTATGGACTTCTCGCTGCGTGAGCGCATCCTGAGGCTGGCCGAGAACACCGCGCACAGCCTCGGTTGTCATCCGGGGGTGAGCCTGGACGGGCCGATCGACGCCTCCGTTCCCGACGAGATCGGCGAGCAGTTGCTCGCGGTGCTCGGGGAGGGGCTGACCAACGTGGCCCGGCACGCCAAGGCCACGGAGGTGCACGTGTCGGTGGCGGTGGAGGAGACCGCGACCACCGGACGTCCCACGACGCTCACGCTGACGGTGACCGACAACGGCGTGGGCCTGCCCGAGGAGGGGCGTCGCAGTGGTCTGCGCAACCTGGAACAGCGGGCCCAGGCCCTGGGCGGCGGGTTCACGGCGCGAAGACAGGACGGCGGAGGCACGGTGCTGGTGTGGCGGGTGCCCGTCTCCCAGGCGCCGCCCACGGACGACTTCTGAGCATGGCCGCCGGGAGTCCCCGTCGACCATGGGGACCGTGGGAGGCCGTAGAAGGCTCCCGGAACGATCAGGGGGACGATGGTGGACGCGACCGCGCACGCGAACCGGGAACGTGTCCACGACGGCCGGGGGCTCTTTCACCGAACCCCTGGGCCGGGGAGGGAAGGAATCGTCCATCGTCTGGGCGGTGGCCTCGTGGTCGAGGCGTGGTTCCACCGCTCCGTGACGGAGCTCCGTCGGCCACGGGACCCACCACGCATCGTCCGCGCGGGGACCGCAGCGCGCCACTTCCTCCATCGTGGAGGTCCGCCGGCACGGGGACACGGCGGTGAACATCGAACGCGAGCCGACCGGTACTCCGTGGGGCACCGGGCTCGAGAGCGGCCGGATCCGCCACGACGAGGCCCGGAATGCGGTGGTCCGCGTGGTGATCGCGCTGCGGGACACCGAGGCCGGTCCCGCGTCACGCGCCCTATCGGTGTTCGGTGAGGACTGTCCGCTCTGGGACGAGGGGGCGAACCGGGGTTCGGTACCGGCGGCGCTGGTGGAGCGCCGCGCCACCGAGTCCGGTCCCCTCCTACGTGCCGCGACCCCCTGCTTCGACACCGTGCTCGCCCGGCTCCTCGACCTCCTGAGCCGTCCTCCCTCCGCAACAGGGACCCAGGTGGTCCACGAGGGCCTCTGCCCGGACGACGTCCTGGTGGACTCGGCCGGGCGGCCTGAGCCGTGGTGGGAGCCGACGCCCACGTCCCCGTCCGCGGGGACGGGTACTTCGCCCGGTGCGCGGCCGTGTTCGGCCGTGGGGACGTCCCAGGCCTGCTCGGTGCCTCCCGCACGGCCCGGGACCGACTCCGACGACGGGATCAGTAACGGCGCCCGCGCAGCTCCGCCACGAGCACGGCGGCCTGGGTACGTCGTTTGAGGTCCAGTTTGGAGAGCAGGGCGGACACGTAGTTCTTCACGGTCTTCTCCGCCAGGTACAGGCGCTCCCCGATCTGCCGGTTGGTCATCCCCTCGCCGATGAGGTCGAGGATCTGCCGTTCCTGCGGGGTCAGTTCGGCCAACGGGTCCGGTTCGGCCTGGGCTCCGCGCAGCCTCTCCAGCATCGCGCCGGTGCTGCCCGAGTCCAGGAGGGAGCCACCGGAGGCGACCGTGCGCACGGCGCCCACGAGGTCGGCGCCGTGGATCTGCTTGAGCACGTATCCGGCCGCACCGGCCATGACCGCGTCGTACAGCGCGTCGTCGTCGGCGAACGACGTCAGCATCAGGCAGGCGATGTCGGGATGGTCCGAGCGGATCTCCCTGCACACCTGCACCCCCGATCCCCCGGGCAGCCGCACGTCGAGGACCGCGACGTCGGGCAGCACCACCGGGATCCGGGCCAGGGCCTGCTCGGCCGTCCCGGCCTCGCCGACCACGGTCATGTCGTCCTCGGTCTCCAGCAGAGCGGCGACACCACGTCGGACCACCTCGTGGTCGTCCACCAGAAACACCCTGATCGGCTTGCGAGCGCCCTCTGCTCCACCGCCCGTCATCGACTCACCCTCATCCCTACGTTCACCGCGATCCACACACCGCTTCGAGGAAGACGGTAATACGTGTGGAGGGCGACACGTGGGTCGTTAGGCACAGAACCGTCTAGCCAAAGGTCCCCAAAGGGACAATTCACCCCCGCTCGGGGCGCAAATCACCTGATCACGGCCGGTATGGGTATCGTTACCCCTAACATTCACCGTGACATGGCCTCGGTGTCACGGCCTCCGGTCCGCCCAGGGCCGGGCGAGTTCGAGGGCACGGCAGGCCGCCAGCACCCGCGCGTCGGCGTGCCGGGGCCCCACCACCTGCAGTCCCACCGGCAGCCCCGCCGTGGTGAATCCGCACGGCACACTCGCGGCGGGCTGTTGGGTCATGTTGAACGGATAGCTGAACCCCGCCCACGAGGTCCACCGTTCGCCCTCCAGACCGGGCGGTGACTCAAGCCCCGCCTCGAAGGCCGGGATCGGTGTCGTCGGTGTCAGCAGCAGGTCGTACTCGGTGTGGAAGCGACCCATCCGGGCGCCCATCTCCATCCGTAGGGCCATCGCGGTCAGGTAGTCCTGCGCCGAGTAAGTCAGCCCCTCCTCGATCACCGCGCGCAGCCCCGGATCGAGCAGATCCCGCTGGCGTCCGGTCAGTCTCTCCGTGGCCTTGGCCGCGCCGGAGAACCACAGCACGTGGAACTCCGCCCGTGAGTCGGGCAGGCCGGGGTCGACCTCCTCCACCCGGGCGCCCAGCTCCTCGAAGACGGCGACCGCTTCGGCGACCGCCCGTGCCACCTCCGGATCCACGTCCAGCCCGCCCAGGGTGGGGCTGTAGGCGATCCGCATGCCACGCACCAGTCCCTCGGCGTCGGTCCTCTTCCGCGCGTCACCGAGGCCGGGCGCCGGCGGGGCCAGCGCGGCCCAGTCGCGCGGGTCGGGTCGGGAGATGACCTCCAACATCAGGGCCATGTCGCCCACCGTGCGGGTCATCGGTCCGGTGTGCGCGAGCGAACCGAAGGGACTGGCCGGGTAGTGCGGCACCAGCCCCCAGGTGGGTTTGATCCCGCAGGTGCCGGTGAAGCCGGCCGGGATGCGGATCGACCCGCCCCCGTCCGTGCCCGTGGCCAGCGGGGACATCCCCGCCGCGACCGCCGCCGCCGACCCTCCGCTGGAACCGCCCGGGGTGGTGGACAGGTCCCACGGGTTGCGGGTGACGCCGGTGAGGGGGCCGTCGGTGACGCCCTTCCACGCCAGTTCGGGCGTGGTCGTCTTGCCGACGAAGACCGCTCCGTTCTCCCGCAGCCGGGCCACCACGGGAGAGTCCTCCTCCCACGGTCCCTCCTGGGGGGTGGTGACCGACCCCTTCAGGGTGGGCCATCCCCTGGTGAGGTGGATGTCCTTGACCGCGGTCGGCACCCCGTCCAGGGCCCCACAGGGTTCTTTGCGCCGCCACCGTTCGGTGGACGCGCGAGCCGCCTCCCGGGCCTCCTCCGAACGCACCAGGCAGAACGCGTTGAGAGCCTGGTCGCCCCTCTCCACACGTTCCAGGACGGCGTCCACGGCCTCCACCGGGGACAGTTCCCCGGTGGAGTAAGCCGTGAGCAGCTGTTCGGCGGACATGTCGGCCGGTGTGGTGGGGACACCTGACCTCGCGCGCGGGATCGCGGTCGCTTGGGGGACGGCCTCGGCCGTCCCCGCGCCCTCGGTCCCGGCCCGGTCGGAACGGATCGTCACTTCAGCCTCCCATGTCACGCCGTCAGGGGTCAGCCGGGCACGTAGCCACGGCTCTTGTCGACCACGTTGAGCAGTTCCCGTCCGTCCAGACGACGGGCCAGGTTGTCGAGGAACAGGTCCATGAGGTCGTCGCGCCAGCCGACGACGTCACCGGCCATGTGGGGTGAGACCACCGAGCCCGGCAGACCCCACAAGGGGGAGATCGCCTTGAGCGGCTCGTTCTCGAACACGTCCAACGCCGCCCCGGCGATGCCTCCGGCGTCGAGCGCCCTGACCAGGTCGTCCTGGACCACGATGGGGCCGCGCGCCACGTTGATCAGGCGCGCGGTGGGTCTCATCAGTTCCAGGAAACGGCGGTCGACCAGACCTCGGGTGGCGTCGGTGAGGGGTGCCACGATCACGACGTAGTCGACTTCGGGCAGCACGCCCACCAGGGTGGGGCCGCCGTCGGATCCGCGCTCGGCGAGGCTGGACTCGACCACGGTGCCGAAGTCGGGATCGCCCTCCCGGGCGCGACTGCCCGAGGCGCTCACCCGCATCCCCACGGCCGTCAGCTTGCGTGCGACCTGTCGGCCGATGGGTCCGGTCCCCACCACGAGGGCCCGTTTGCCCGCCACGCGTTCGGTCTCCCGGTGCTCCCAGCGGTGTTCTCGCTGGTGGTCCCAGGTCCTCTGGAAGTCCTTGGCGAACGCGATGACCTGCCCGAGCACGTATTCGGCGACGGGCTCGTCGAACACCCCCCGGGAGTTGGTGACCGTGACGTCGCTGTCGACCAGTTCGGGGAACATGAGGTTGTCCACGCCGGCGGTGGCCGCGTGCACCCAGTCCAGGGAGTCGGCCTTGGACCAGGCCGAGGCGAGCGCCTCGGTGAACAGGTCCCACACCAGCAGTACGTGGGCACCGGGCAGCCTGCTCGGGAGTTCGTCGGCGGTGGCGTAGACGACCTCGCCCAACCGGGGATCGTCGTCCATCCGCTCCCGGCCGGGAGGAAGGTCGTCCCCGTGGAGGACGAGGACTCTGGGGCGGTCGTGGGGAACGGGACTGTTCACGGGCGTGCACTCTCCGGTCGGCGGCGGTTTCAGAGAGGTCGTCAGGAATCACGCGGGGATCGCCCTGCACCGAAGACGCTAGGGAGCCGACATAGGATTGTCAACAATCCACAAACCGGCAGTTCCTCCCGCAACCAGCACCTCTCGCACCACTTATGTGACACCCCTGAGATACCCACCCACACCGGGGTTATTGCCGCACCCAGGCCGTGGACCCTAGGATTGTCAACAATGAACAGTCCTACCGCAGAGCCGTTCCCGCAGGCCCGCTCTCCGACGCCGAAGGGATCCACTCATTGCCCAGGTACATGACCATCACCCTGGCCCGACGCGGAGTCTCCTGCGTGGCCGAACTCCTGGACAAGAACGCACCCCGCACCTGTGAGGCGGTGTGGAACGCCCTCCCCCAAGGCGACGCCGTCCAGCACGCCAAATACGCGCGCAACGAGGTCTACACGATGGTGCCGAGGTTCGCGGCGATCGAGCCCGGCCAGGAGAACCCCACCGTCACGCCGATCCCCGGAGACGTCGTCTACTTCTCCTTCGACGAGGGCATGCTCGACCGCGGTTTCAAGGAGGACAAGGGGATCGACCATCTCCCCGGTGTCACCGACCTCGCCCTCTTCTACGGACGTAACAACCTCCTTCTCAACGGCGACGTCGGATGGGTTCCGGGCAACGTGTTCGCCACCGTCGTCGAGAACCTGCCCGCCATGGCCGAGGCCTGTAACGACGTCTGGCGCTCCGGGAGCGTCGGCGAGCGGCTGTTGTACGAGCGGTTGGAGCGCTGACCCGGCCGGAGAGGACCACGCGGGGTCCGCATGCCCGGGGCGGGCCGCGGACCCCGGACCGTACGAACACGCGAGCGACCCCTTCCGAGGGGGAACCGCTGGACGCCACATCCGAACTGCTGGATCCCGGGAGGTGAGTGACCGATGCGGACCGAAGAAGACCAGGGCACCGGTACGCGGCAGCAGATCCTGGAGCTGGCCGCGGCCACGCGGACACCGTGGCAGTCGGGGGTCGGCGTCATCGCGCCCTACGACTTCGCGCTCGACCGCGAGCTGTGGCGTTGGGCGCCCGACGACGTCTCGCTGTACATCACGCGGCTGCCGTACGTACACGTACCGGTGACGGTCGACCAGGCCGCCGCCCTATGCAGGGAGGAGCACGTGGCGCCGGCCGTCCGCGCGCTGCTCGCCCCCGAACCCCTGGCCATCGGCTACGCGTGCGCCTCGGGCAGCTTCGTGCACGGTCTGGAGGGTGAGCGGCACCTGCACCGCACCCTTGTGGACGCGGGGGCGTCCGCCGCCGTCACCACGTCCGGAGCGCTGGTCCAGGCCTTGGAGGCGCTCTGCGTGGACAGGATCGCGGTCGTCACGCCCTACGTGGACAGTGTGACCGACCGACTCCTGGCCTACCTCGCCGAACACGGTGTCGCGGTGACCTCCAGCGTGGGTCTGGGACTGCTCGACCACATCTGGCGGGTGACCTACGACGAGGTGTCGGCCGCGGTGCGTTCGGCGGACCGTCCGGAGGCCCAGGCGATCTTCATCAGCTGCACGAACGTGCTGACCTACGACATCATCGCGCCTTTGGAGGGCGAGCTGGGAAAACCGGTGATCGCGGCCAACCAGGTGACCATGTGGGCGGTGATGAGGGCCGTGGAGCGCCGAGCCGTGGCCCGGGGACAGAGCCTGATCGACGTCGCCGC
>CALGOD010000800.1 GCA_937957845.1 uncultured Nocardiopsis sp. | reverse complement strand
CTCGACGAGAGCGGTCAACGGATGCCGGCCGCTGGGCGGGGTCCTCCATATGAGAAGCCTGAAGAAGGGGAACCTGTCCCCACGGCGAATCAAATAGGCGATGAGGTCGTTTTCTTCTCCTTCATATGCCCTGGACTCGGCGACTATTAGCGATCGGGCGCGGGCCCATTCGGCGATCTCCCGGGCCAGCCGGCTCTTGCCAATTCCTGGCGGCCCCACGATCGCCGCCACTCGCCCACCCATGCCTGCGGCGAGTCGTTTGAGGATCGCTATCTCCTTCTCCCGTCCGACCAGGTCGCTGGGCGGCGGCGGTTCAGTCTGGCGACCAGATGAGGGGGAATAAGCGACGAGCGGTGGCTCGGGGATGTCGTCGAGGAGGATCCGTTCTTCCAAGGCCGACGTTTCTGGCAGGGGCGGCACCCCCAGCTCTTCGTCGAGGACCCGGACGAGATCCTTGTACTGACGCAGCGCCGCGGCCCGGTCTCCGGCCCATACCAGAGCGGTCATCAGTTGACGGTGAGCGGCCTCATCCAGGGGCGTCACCGCCACTCGTTGACGGGCGATGTCGACGGACCGTGCGAAGTCACCCCGCGCCGCGACCGCGTCTGCCAGCCTGGCTAACACCGAGGTGTGGCGCCGTCGGACTCTGTCGGCCTCGTGCAATTGCCAGCTCTCGAACTCGGGCGCGTCTCGCACGTAGAAGCCGGCCATGAACTCCCCCCGGTACAGGGAAGCGGCTCGCTCGAGGCATCGAAGGCAGTCGAGGCATACCTCGGATGACTGCTCGTGATGGGCCTCGACCGTTTCCTCCAGGCGGCGGGCGTCTTCAGAATCGAGGTACACCGCGTCCGTTTCGAGGCGCACTCTGTCGGAATCCACGGCGAGCCACCGATTGCCCAGCGCCTTCCTGAGAACGGAGAGGGTTCGGCGCAATGCCCCGCGTCCCCGGTTGCTGTCGAGGTCGCTCCACAGCAGGGCAGTCAGCGTGTCCCGGGAAGCGGAGGTGCCGCTCACGGCGAGATAGGTGAGTAGCGCCAGCGCTTTTCTGGTGTCTACCTCGATGGGTCGGCCGTCGACACGTATGTCGACATCACCGAGAACCCTGATCGCCGATCCATCGGTCGTCACCCCGCGTTTCACGATACAGTCGTCGGCTCGAGCCGTAACGGTGTCGGAACGCCCTTTTGGATAGAAAGTCTCCGATGGAGAGGCCGATTGCCCGCGACGTGAAGGGGGATGCGGTTCGGCCTTGGCTGAGGCATCTCGGCTCCTATGCCTGGGCTCTGGCGGGCCTGGCCGTCGTCCGCCTCGTCGCCACGGCGGTGCTCGCCGTCGTCAACCGTCAGGTGGTCGTCCCAGACGAGGAGCCGTGGGACGCGCGTCTCGTGTGGGCGGTTCTGTCGATCCCCGCGCCTGTCATCGGGGCGCTGATCTCGTCGCGTCGGCGCGACAACCCTTACGGCTGGGTATGGCTCGTGATGGGGCTGGGGCTGGCACTGCAGCTCTACATGTCCGAGTACGTCTTCTTGTCGCTCCACCGTCCCGGGGTGCCGCTCGTAGGAGTGGCCGGGATCCTCTCCGGGGTCGGTTGGGCCACGGCCTACTTCTCGCTGCCGTTGGTACTCCTGCTCTATCCGACCGGTCACCCGCCCTCCGATCGATGGAACGTACTGCTGCGGGGGATCTTGCTCACGGCGGCGACGGCCATCGGATTCGGCGTGTTCTCGCCGACTGAAGGCGTATCCCCGGTGAGGAACCCGATCCAGGCGACCGGCGTATTGGGTGGAGCGGTCGAGACGGTGGTCGCCGGCGGCACCATCCTCGTCCTCGGGTCGACGGTGCCGGCCGCCGTGTCTCTCGTCGCCCGTTACCGGTCGGCCGGGCCCACCGAGAGGGTCCAGCTGAAGTGGTTCTTCTTCGCGGCCGTGGTTTTCGTCGTCGGCCTCATCGTGGACTTCTTCTTGGAGTTGGAGGGCGTCGGCGAAGCGCGCAAAGAAGGGCTCGTCATGGCGTTGCTACCGGTGGCGGTAGCGGTGGCGATCCTGAGGCACAGGTTGTACGACATCGACCGCATCGTCTCGCGCACGGTGTCCTACGCCGTCGTGACAGCCCTGCTCGTAGGGATCTACGTGATGGGTGTCTTCCTTCTCCAGAGGGTCGTTCCCGCTTCGAGCGACCTGGCGGTTGCTGCCTCCACACTGGCGGCGGCCGCCGCCTTCAACCCGATTCGCCGCCGTGTCCAGTCGGCGGTGGACCGTCGCTTCAACCGGGCCCGCTACGACGCCGTACGCACCGTGGAGCAGTTCTCCGAGCGCGTGCGCATCGCCGCCGACGCCACCGATCTCACCGCTGAGCTCCAGCACGTCGCGGCGTCGGTGATGGAGCCGGCTCATCTATCGGTGTGGCTGGGTGGGCACCGATGAATCGATGGCTGCCCTGGGTGATGGCGCTGGTGTACGTGGGCGCGGCTGCCGTCTCGACTTGGGCCGATCTCGCCATCGGCACCTTCAGCCTGGCCGAGACACTCACGCTGGGCATCGCCTTCACCGCTTTCCTGGGCGTCGGCGTGGCCATCGCCGTCCGGACGGGGCACGTGATCGGTTGGCTCTACATCGGCATCGCTCTGTACGCCATGGCCCAGAACGCCATGGCGTCGGTCGGTGAGTACCTGATCCGCTCGGGAGGGAGCCACATCGTCTACGCACTCTCCAATGTGGTCTTCCATTGGCCGACCCTGCTCGCAGTGATGGTGGTCGTGGTTCCGCTCTTGTTCCCGACCGGCCGGCTCTCGTCCCCCCGCTGGCGATGGCTGGCTCGGACCTTCGGGGTAGCCCTGGCCGTCTCCACACTCCTCAACTTGTTCCAGCGTGACGTGTGCTTCTCCTACACCGAGGGTGGAGACTGCCGGCTTTGCCCCTCTTCGCCAGGCGCTCGGTGAGACGGGTGAATCCCGACACGTCGGCGAAGACCAGCGTTCCCTCCTTCGTCACATACCCGGGAAGGTCGCCGCGCCAGGCGCGCAGCGCCCGCGGGCTGTAGGGAGCCAGGTGCTCAGACATCGTCGGGGACATCGAACATCGTTCCTTCTCGGGCCGGCTTCGCGCATCGGGGTGAAGACGGTGTCGGCGCGCAGCAGCGGCACGTTCGCCGAATCCATGATGCGCAGGTTCACCGACCACAGGCCGATTTGGGTGAGGATGCCGGCGAGCAGCCCGTCGATTTTGCCTTTGGTGTGGAGCAGGCCGGTGATGATGCCGGCGAGGAAGCCGGTGCCGAAGCCGGCCGCGATGGCGAGGAAGGGGTTCCATCCGGCGAGGATGGCCACCGCCGCGGTGGCCGCGCCGGTGGTGAAGCTGCCGTCGACGGTCAGATCCGCGAAATTCAGGACGCGGAACGTGAGGAACACGCCCAGCGCCATGATTCCGTAGATGACGCCGAGCTCAACGGCGGAAATCATACGGTTTCGGCCTCATTCAGGATCGCCTCGGGGATTTCGACGCCCTGACGCTCGGCCGCTTCCTCGTTGACCATGTAGGTGAACTCGGCGGCGGTTTCGACGGCCATGGTGGCGGGGTCCTCGCCCTCCTCCAGGATGCGCAGCGCCATTTCGCCGGTCTGGCGGCCCAGGGCCTCGTAGTCGATGCCGAGCGTGGCGACGGCGCCGCCCTCGACGGTGCCGGCCTCGGCCGCGATGACCGGGGTCTGGCTGGCCTCGGCGGCCTGCACCAGGGACGCGATGCCGGAGACGACCATGTTGTCGGTGGGGACGTAGAACGCGTCGACGTCGCCGATGGCCTCGACGGCCTGCGGGATTTCGGTGACGTTGGTGACGGTCTGGGTCACGATTTCGAGGCCGCGCGGCTCGGCGGCTTCCTTGGCCTCGTCGACCTGGACCTGCGAGTTGACCTCGCCGGAGGCGTAGACGATGCCGATGCGCTCGGCGTCGGGCACCAGTTCCTTCAGCAGGTCGAGCTGCTCCTCGATGGGGGCGGCGTCGGAGGTGCCGGTGACGTTGGCGCCGGGCTCCTCCATGGAGTCGACGAGTTCGGCGGACACCGGGTCCGTGACGGCGGTGAACAGGACCGGGACGTCCTGGATGCTCTGGACGGTGGCCTGCGCGGCCGGCGTGGCGACGGCGAGGACCATGTCCAGGTTCGCCGACGCGAACTGCTGGGAGATGGTCTGCGCGGTGGCCTGCTCGCCGTTGGCGTTCTGGACGTCCCAGTCGACGTTGACGCCGGCGTCGTCGAAGGCGGCCTGGAAGCCGGCGGTGGCGGAGTCGAGGGCGGGGTGCTGGACCAGCTGGTTGATGCCGATGCTGTAGGTGGAGTCACCATTGCCGTCGCCGTCGCTGGAGCAGCCGACGAGCGCGAGCGCACCGACGGACAGGGTCGCGGCGACCTTGGTGAAGCGCCCGAACCGGGGCCCTTGGGAACGGGAAGTAAACATCAGCATGCCTCCTGCTGTCTCGGATGGGACAGATGAAGCCCAACTGTCCCGTCAGTCTTAAGAAGAGACTAAACGACCGCTGAGCGCGAGCGCACCCCCGGAAGTAACGACCCCGAAACAATTGGGGTGGGGATCGGGGTTGCCCTTACCTCGCCCGCGCCCGCTCAAGAAGCAGCCACGCCTACGAGAGCGGATGGACTGGTACTTCCCGACGTTTCCTCCCGACGCCCGTTCCCAAGTCACTGCGTTCACACCGGTCGTCCGTTCGAACGAAGAGAATCTCCGAACCTGCGAAATCGCGGTCGCGTGCCATTCTCGAGGCATGGGTACTTCGCGGGGCATGGACTTCAC
>CALGOD010000799.1 GCA_937957845.1 uncultured Nocardiopsis sp. | reverse complement strand
GACACCCTGGGGGCCGCCTCGCCCTTCTCGCGGTCGGCTTCGGGCTTGGCCGCGTCGGCGGTCCGGGGCTTCTCGTTCTGACCGGACGTCGCCTGCCCCTGCTCGTTCTTCTCCTCCTGGCCGGAGACGGTCTCCTCACGCCCCAGACCGGTCTCCAGCGGACCCGCCTTGTCCTCGGCCGTGACCAGATCGGCCAGGGTCGAGTGCATGTCCTTGAGGCGCCGCAGGGCCTCGGCGTGGGTGGCGGTCAGCGTGGCGAGCCTGCGATCCGCCGTCTCGTGGATCTTCTTCGCGCGCGCCTCGGCCTCGCTCAGCCGTCGCTCACCCTCCTTCCGGGCCTGCTCACGCAGCTGGTCGGCCTCCTTCTTGGCGCTGTCGACCAGCTCGGTGGCCTCCGAACGCGCGGAGGACAGGACCCGCTCGGCGTGCTGCTCGGCGTCCTTGCGATGCTTGGCGATCTCCTCCTGGGCCTTCTTCTGGGCCTCGTTCACCTCGGACTCGACCTTGGAGCGACGCTCCTTGGCCTCTTCCTCGGCGATCCGCAGGATCTCCGCCATGCGCTCACTGATCTGCTCGTGCTCAGGCTTGACCTGAGCCTTCTCGCGGGCGATGGCGAGATCGCGCTTGTACTGCTCCAGCTCGTCGTCCATCCGTTGCAGACGCTCACGGAGGCTCTTGAACTGGTTGTCCATCCGTACGTAGTAGTCGTCGACGTGCGCCTTGTCGTAGCCGCCCTTGCGCACTGTCGGGAACCTGTCTTGTTGCAGTCCGCCGCCCGGCAACATATCGCTCATGTGCCTTTCATGTCCTTACACCGTTTGACTGCACGTCACAGAAGGTGCGAGTTGACCCGTACCCATTGTCACAAGGACACCCGTCGAGTCCCGTTAGCGACATCCGACCGAAAGTGTCCTTCTGTTCTCTCCTGGTCCGTCCGCCTACTGGGGGAGAGCAGTGGCCCCGGAGGGGATGTGACGCCGTGGACACCGTCCAAAGACCAAGGTAGACACGCGTGGCGCGATCGCGTCAAGATCACCGACGGGGTACACCACCGTGTGGGCCTTGGTCACGCTCTTACTAAGGTATGCGCGATCATCCCCGTACGGGGGCAGAGCGGTCAACTTCCGGTCGTTCCACCCGTCGACGGATGGAACGGCGGACACCAGTACTCAGGGAGGGCACGGATGGGCAGTGCGGCGGATGCGGCGAACGGACCCACGACACCGCGTGTGGGGGGTGCGGACTTCGGACGACCGGACATCCACCCCACGGCGTGGATCGCGCCCGGCGCGGTGGTGGTGGGACGTGTGCGCCTGGGCGAGCGGAGCAGCGTCTGGTACGGCTCCGTGCTGCGTGCGGACAGCGAGGAGGTGGTGGTCGGGGACAGGGTCAACATCCAGGACCAGTGCTGCCTGCACTCCGACCCCGGCGAGCCCGCGATCCTGCACGACGACGTGAGCCTGGGGCACAAGGCGATGGTGCACGGAGCGGTCGTGGAGGAGGGCGCGCTCATCGGGATCGGCGCGATCGTCCTGGGCGGCGCCAGGGTGGGACGGGGCGCCCTCGTGGCCGCGGGAGCCCTCGTTCCTCCGGGCAAGACCGTCCCTCCGAACACCCTGTGGGCGGGTGTGCCGGGCAAGGTCGTCCGCGAACTCAACGACGACGACCGGCTCGTGCTCCAGCACACCCCGGTCCACTACGCCGCCCTCGCCGAACAACACCAGGGCGTCGACTGGGCCTGATCCCCGCACGAACGGGGACCCCCCGCGACGGTGGTCGAGGCCGACCGGGGAGAGGGAGGTGGAGGGGCGCGGGGCACCGGGTGCGATGGCCCGAAAGCACCGTCACCGCTGGTGTTCGGGGCGTCCTGGCTAACCCGGGTGACCCCTCCACTGGTCCTCACGGGTCATGCGCGGTCCGG